>JBDLIR010000018.1:0-12676 GCA_039714815.1 Actinomycetota bacterium
TGGCGTGTGGAGATCGAAGTCGAGGCGATCGTCGGGGCGTGAGGCGCACCTGGAGAATCCACACCCAGGGGACCCTGCTCGCATCCGAAGCATGACACAAAGGGTAGATGTGGAGCTACGAAGCAGAGGGCTCTGAGAAAGATGATCTGCTGAGGATTTCTCAGAGCCATCCGGCGTAGCTCGGGGTGTCTACGATATGTTCGTGTACTGACTCATTTTCTGTCCCTCACGGTTTCGCGTGGACTCGCCTGGATCGACTTCTCGTGGTCGCCCGTTCGAGGTCCCACGTCGGCCTGGTTAGCCGTTGGGGCTCGATGTGGTCGTGACCCGGGTTGCACTCGACTGCGTGTTCAGCAATCGGGAGAGGGCCCTTGAGACCCAATCAGCCGATCCAGCTCGGTCGCTCGGCTTTCTCCCGCCGATCCGGGCTCGTCTGATGTCGTCAGAGACGGCGGCGTTGTGGGCGTTGATGTAAGCGGTCAGGTCGGTCGGGTACATGTGGTCCTTCTCTCCTTGTCGCCTGGCTTCTCCGTCCAGGTACTTGAGAGAACCATCGGTCAGCGTGGTCAAGGGCTCGTCAAGGAGTCGACAAAGAAGTCAAGCCACTGTCAAGTCTGGGGGTCCATGGTGCGTTGATACGCTGATCTGGGATGACATGGCGGAGTGGCCCTTCGACGACACAACCGGACGCGACTTCCTGACCGGCGAGGACTCCGCTATCGAGTGTCGCAGACCTCGTCGTCGAGAAATGCTCGACACTCCCTGGATGTGAGGTCTCTGGTAAGCCGCTCGGCGGCAGTTGCGATGAGGTCGGCATCGTCGAGCGAGTACACGTATGTAACGCCGCCGTCGCCCTGGATACGGATGTGGTTCTCGGTGGGGTGGAACTCGGCCCTGGGACTCCCAGTCGTGAATGTCATGGGGAACTCACCAAGTTGCTCTCCAGTCTCCACATCCCAGACCCGCACCGGCTCGTCGAAGGTCGCCGTCAAGATCAGGGAGCTGTCCGCGTTGAATCTGATAATCGGTACGAAACTGCCGTGGGCATCGACCGTCCACCGTGTTGCGGCATCGAGTGCTTCACTCTCTGGTTCGATGACGCCGCTCAGATCACCGACATCGAGCAGCCTGAGCGTTCCATCCGATTCAGCGATGGCGAGCAGAGTCCCGTCCGGGGAGAGTTCGGCCCAACCGACGTCCCGAAGTCTGGTGAGTTCTTGTCCCGAAGGGATATCCACTATGACATCTTCCCAGATGTACGTCCTCATGATCGCTCTCGATCCGTCCGTCGAGAACTCAGCCCATCGGACCAGGGGGACGTCTGGCATGGTCACCAGGGTGGATCCCGATAGGGGGTCAACGACCCTTGCCGGGAGTTCCTCCGGATGTTCGTCGACAAGGTTCTGGGCGATCAACACCATTGATCCATCGTCGCTCACAGCTCTCGCAGCCCACCCGTCGGGTGCCGAGTACACGATGTCTCCCGTGGTGGCGCGTCGAACGCTGGACGTGTAGTCGTTGGCCGCGGTGATGATGTATGCCCCATGCCCGGCGGCGGATGCTTCTGCTCCGGGGTTCCCCTCGACACGTTGGTTCTCGAACGACCGAATCGTCGAGCCGGTGCTCGAATCGACGATCTTGACCTCGGCACCACCCGGTCCGCTGGTCGAAGAAACCAGCATCAGCGCACCGCCGTCGAGGTACTCGGACGTGCGGAAGCTGGCGATGTCCGTCTGGACGGCAGCGAGATAGGTCCGTGGTCCGTCAGCGGTACTCCATACGATCGTCGCGCCGTCGTCAAGCCCTGCGCTCACTCCAAGATCGCTTCCGTTTACCGTGGCTACGGTCCAGGCGACACTGTGATGACCGAGGAGCTCCGTGACAACCGTGCCCGTTTCCGCGTCCAGCACCCGCACCACACCGCTATCTGCTCCAACGATGAGGCGTTCTGCGTCGCTGAACCAGGCAATGCGACCAGGGCGGTCCACCGTCGTGGTCATGACCTGTTCCCCGGAGTCGACGTCGAAGACCATGACCCGGCCATCCTGCTGGCTCGAGACAGCGAGTTTCGAGCCGTCCGGGGAGAACACTTGGGACAGCCAACCCGAGGCTCCTGTGTCTATGGGCTTCAGGAGCAATCCGGTTTCACTGTCGTAGAGGCCGAGCGAACCATCGCTATCGCTCACAGCAAGGACATCGCGTACCGGGTGGAATGCGACACTCCCGTCGGCGGGGATCGTGTAGACGTGCTCACCCGAAGTGGCCGACCAGACCACGGTGCCCACTCCGACCGCAGCGGCAGCTACACGTTCCCCATCCGGTGAGATCTCGACGTCGTCAATCACGAGCGGTGTCTCCAACCCCTCTGTCACGATCGTTGCGCCGAGGGGTACAGCCGTTCCGTCCGAGATGGTCCACAGAAGCATCGAGTCCCAGTCGGACATCGACGGGTCCACTTCTTCGTAGGCGACGGCAACCTGTTGACCATCCGGGTTGAACGCAGCCTGGATCGCGGTCGCGTTCGGTTGGTCGAGTTGCTTGACGACGGCGCCCGTTTCGATCTCCCTGATGGCGACACCCGCGTCCGCCGCCGTGGCCATCAGCAAGCCGTCCGGGCTGACCGCCACGAAACGTCCTCCGTCGTATCGGGCTACGAGACGGTGCATCTCAGTGGCGTTGCGCAGCGCAACGACACCCTCTGGGAGTTCGGTCCCTGCTGCATCGGCAGCGTCCAGGGCCTCGATGGCGAGGAGCATGCCGAGTTCGGGATCCCGTTCGGCCTGCAGTATCGACTGCAGGACGAGGGTTTGCTGTTCCGCTGTGGCTGCCTGGGTTGTTGCGTCACTGCGGGCGATCAACGCCGCGACCGCGAGCACCGACGCAGCGACGGCAGCGATGGCGAAACCTGCAGTGACCCTCCGCCTGGTGCGTCGACGTCGAGCAGTGCGGTCCCTTTCTGCCGATAGAGATGCGGTGATGTACTCCGATCCGGCCCGCGAGATAGCGAGATTCGTGTTCTCGTTCCATTGAGCGAACTGAGCCAGGCGTCCCCCCGTGGCCAGGTAGGTCGAATCCCTGCCGGAGTTCTCCCATTCGGTGGCTGCGCTGTTGAGATTCCGGGCGACCACCAGATCTGCTCTCTGTTCCTCGATCCAGCGTTCAAGCCGCTCCCATTGTGTGAAGATGGCTTCGTGTGCGACCTCGACAACAGATCCCCTGGTGATCTGATCTCTGTCAAAGACGATCAGACGAACCTCGCCAAAACGATCGAGCACTTCGGCCACGCTTGCACCCGACGTTCCGATTCGGTTGAGTTCGGACAGTTTCGTTCGCCGTCCCGTCGGCTCGTTGGTCTCCGAGATGGCTACAAGCCGTAGGAAGACCTGGCGCGCCGCAGCGCGGCCTTCGCTGTCCAACCTCTGATACACCTGTTCTGCCTGCTGTCCGATCGAACCGAGAACCCCGCCTCCGGCCTCGTGCTGAACCCAGGTAAGCGTGTCTGATGCGCGTTGTTCGAACAGTTCGGTCAGAGCGAATTCGAGAAGTGGTAGAACGGACCCATGCCCGGCGACCGACGATGCGATGTGTTCGACGAGACCCGGCTCGAACGTGACATTGAGTGCGGCGGCCGGTCGCATGATGATGTTCCTGATCTCTGGCCGCCCGGGTGCCGCAACGGGGACGACGCTGGACTTCAGCAGTTCTCCGAATTCGGCATGACGCAGCGGGAGGTCGAAGAAGTCGGCACGGAGTGTCAGGACGACCCTGGTGCTGGTTCCAGGGTCCGTGACGAGTGTCGTCAGAGCTTCGAGAAAGAGGTCGGCCATGCCGGGGTCGGCTCCAAGGGTGAACACCTCCTCGAACTGGTCGATGACGATGAGGCTCTCCGAATGAGGTGGGAGCAACCTTCGTGTCGCACGCAGCAAACCCCTGCGGTCGCTTCGCAGACTCTCGTCGAGGTCCTGGGGACGTTCCGTGGCGATTCGAAGCAGCGCCGAAGCGATCTCCTCGAATGCGTAGGCACCGGGAACCATATCCGTTATCAGCCAATCCGATGACCGTGGCAGCGCTCCCGACCGCAGGGCAGGAAGGAGTCCTGCGCGCACAAGTGAGGACTTCCCTATCCCCGAGGGGCCGACCACGGCGACGAGTCTGTTCGATGCCAGGGCATCGAGGAGCGCGGTGATCTCGGTCTCCCGACCAAAGAAATCCTCAGCATCCGGTTCCTGGAACGCCGACAGGCCCCTATAGGGGTTGCGCGTCGGCGTGAATTGGACGGGTTCGGCGGATCCGGCCGCAACTTCTCGTACAGCGTCCTCCCACGCCTCCGTGAAGGACATGATCGAGTCGTACCGGTCATCGGGATCGTCAGCACATGCGGTGTCCAGGACGTCTTCGATGGGCTGAAGTAAGTCGTTGTGGTCACCAATCGCGTCCCGTGTGATGTGATCCGCGGGCCAACCGAGCGATGCCCTGAGAAGGTGTCCGAACCCGGCCACGTCCGTGCGTTCATCGACAAGGTTCGCGGTTGTGCCCGGTTCTTGTCCTGCGTTGCTAAGCGCGAACACCTCGGAGGCGATTCCGAAGTCCGACAGATACAGGTTGCCTTCCGCGTCGATCATCACGTTACTCGGCTTGATATCCCGGTGGATTGCACCCATGCGATGGGCCGCGTCGATGGCCGGTGCGAGTTGTGCAACCATCGCCGCTACATCGTCGAGCGCCATGGGACCGCCCGTGTCGAGCTGCCTGTCGAGGCTTCCGCCCGCCATCCAACGCGTCACGAGATAGGCCCCCTCAGGGTCGCGCCAGTAATCGTACAGAGGCACGATGTGCGGGTGGCCGAGGCGCGCCACGAGTTGTGCGTCTATCTCGAAGCGGCGGATGAAGTCGGCCTGGTTGACGTACTTAGGCCTGAACACCTTGATGGCCACCTGACGCCCGACGCTCGGTTGGTACCCCTTGTGTACGACACCGAGTGGTCCTGCTCCCACTTGTTCCCTGATCTCGTAACCGGGAATCCCGGGAGCCCCGAAGGCGAGAGACGAAGGTCGAAGATCCGTGTTCAGCGGGCGAAAGTCGTTGTCAAGACCTTCGATGACGAGTTGGTATACCACGAGGGGCTCACCGACACCAGCAAGAGCGTGTTCGCCGAGGGACTTGATCTGCCGTCCAGGCTCGCGACTCCTGGAGAGTTCCGCGTGGGCAGTCGATGACAGGAGAACCTGGCCGCCGTGCGCAACGGCTGCAAGGCTTGCAGAGCGCGCGACGGGTGGTCCGGCGAGTTCGCCGGTGACGATCGTCTCAACATCTCCAAAGTCGAGGGCAATGGAGAGTTGGGGGTCGTCGTCCAACAGGTTGATACCGAGACGGATCTGGATCGACTGTGCAGTATCGAGGGCATCGCCGACACTCTCGAAAGCGGCGTAGGTTGCCGCCCCCCTGAAACTGAACACCGCACCATGAGATGCGTCGACGGCGTCGTCGATGGCGTTACCGCTCTCACCGATTACGCGATCGCGATCGCTGGGGGAGAGCGCCGCCAGCGCCTGAGGGTTCTCGACGTCGGCCACAAGGACGGCGCGCTGGACGATCGACGACTCGCCCCTGAATCTCAGTGTCGTGTCCTGCTCGAGGATGCGCTGCTCGAGATCCCGGAGTTCTTCGGAGGGATCGATACCGAGTTCGCTCCCCAGATAGTGCCTCGTCATCTGGTACGCCCGCAGCGCCTCGGCCTGCCGGCCGGATCGGAAGAGAGCGATCATCTGTTGCGCCCGAAATCGTTCCCTGAGAGGGTATTCGGACGTCAGGGCATCGAGCTCTCCGATGACGTCGCGATGGTGCCCTGCCTCGAGCTCTGCGTTCATCTTCTTCTCGATGGCGACCATACGTAGTTCGTTGAGCCTGGCTGCCTCACGACTGAGTGTCATGTAGCCGTCGACATCTGCGTACGGGTATCCACGCCACAGTGCCAGCGCCTCGCGAAGTGTGCGAGCCGTGTCCTGCGGGCTGAGATCGTCAGCTGCAGCGACCATGTCCTCGAACACGTGTGCGTCGACCGTGTCCCTGTCGACCTCGAGGACGTATCCAGTACCCTTCTTCTGGATCACGTCACCGATTTCGCTGCGGAGGTTCGACAGGTACGTCGAGAGGGAGCGCCTTGCACCTGAGGGGGCATCGTCACCCCATACGGCCTGTATCAGGCCATCGGTCGAGATCCCAACGCCGGAGTTGGCCGCCAGCATGGCCAGTACGGTGCGCTGTTTCTGGCCGCCAAGAGCGAGCGGATGCCCATCGGCGAGTACTGCAATCGGGCCAAGAACGAGAATCTGCACCGTTTGACCATAGCTGGAATGTTCACTTGTCTCTCGGGTCGATATAGCACTTCGGTTCATGTCCGCACGGTACGTTGCCGGCGTCAAGCGAATGTAAAATCGCAGATCCGATCTGGCGTGTAGAGATAGAGTTCGAGGCGATCGTCGGGGCTTGAGGATGGCCCGTAGAATTCACCGCAAGGGGAGCGAAGTAGAACACGGGGGTGCTATCCTGCCGTGTGGGCGATCGCCCGACTACTTACTCGCGTAGGAAAGTACTTCGTGAACGACACCAAGACTGTTGTAGAACAATACGGTACACATGCCACCGATACCGGATCCTCAGAGGTCCAGGTGGCATTGTTGACCGAGCGCATCAACCACCTCACTGAGCATCTGAAGGTCCACAAGAAGGACCATCACAGCCGGCGAGGTTTGCTGATGATGGTTGGTAAGCGTCGGCGACTGCTTCGGTACCTCCAGGAACAAGACGTGGAGCGTTACCGGTCCCTGATTGCAAAACTGGGACTGCGTCGCTAGAGAGGATGAGAAGGCGGCATGGCCGCCTTCAGTCCTATCTGGACGACATTTCAATGGAGGATGAGATCCAGTTGTCAGTGGTCACTATTCGCATGAACCTCGCGAATGTTGACCACTGCCAATTGGGCTTCCTCCCTTAACGAAGGAGAAACGCGTGGCAGAGACCACCGTTCGCGGGCGTGTTGGTGAGGTAGAGATCTCACTGAGCACAGGAAAGCTCGCACAACTTTCTGATGGGGCAGTGACTGTCCGCATCGGAGACACCCAGGTCCTCGTGACCGCAACCGCAAAGCGCAGTCTGCGTGAAGGCGTGGATTTCTTCCCGCTGACCGTTGACCTCGAAGAGCGCACCTACGCCGTTGGGCGTATCCCCGGCTCGTTCTTCCGCCGTGAAGGCAGGGCTTCAGAAAAGGCGATACTCGCCGACAGGCTCATCGACCGCCCGCTGCGTCCGAACTTCAAGGACGGCTACCGCCACGACACACACATCGTCGCAACGGTACTCGCCGCAGACCTCGAGAACCCGCACGACATCGCCGCACTCAACGGCGCATCGGCTGCTCTCACGGTCAGCCCGATCCCGTTCGAAGGCCCGATCGGCGCGATCCGACTCGCACTCATGAACGGCGAGTGGATTCCGTTCCCAACCTACGACCAGGGCGATGAGTCGGTGTTCGAGATCGTCGTTGCGGGAAAGCGCAACAGCGATGGCGGCATCGATATCGCGATGGTCGAAGCCGGTGCGTCCGAGGACGGCTACCGCATGGTCCGCGACGGCGCCCAGGGCTCCGATGAAGCGACCGTGGCTGCCGGTCTCGAACTCGCCAAGGACTACATCGCTGTGCTCGTTGACCTGCAACTCGAGCTGCTCGAGAAGGCCGGTGCACCCGAACCTGTCGAGTGGATCTACGTCTCTGACTACAGCGACGAGATCTTTGCCAAGGTCGAAGAGGCTGCCAAGTCGAAGCTCGAAGCGCTCGGAACGATCGTCAAGAAGCATGAGCGTCAGGATGCCGAGAAGGCTGTCCGTGACGAGGTCATCGAATCGCTTGACCTCGATGCAGATGACGCCGAAGGCATCAAGCAGGCCAAGGCTGCCTTCTCGAAGGTGCAGAAGAACGTCATGCGCGGCCGCGTCGTCAACGACGGCGTGCGTATCGATGGACGTGGCCTGAAGGACATCCGCCAGCTCACAGCTGAGGTCGGCATCGTCCCCGGAGCCCATGGCTCAGGCCTCTTCCAGCGTGGAGAGACCCAGGTCCTCAACATCTCGACACTCGGCATGCTCAAGATGGAGCAGATGCTCGACACGATCTCCCCTGAGGAATCCAAGCGGTACATGCACCACTACAACATGCCGCCGTATGCCACAGGTGAAGCCGGCTTCATGCGCGGCCCGAAGCGTCGTGAGATCGGTCACGGTGCCCTCGCTGAGAAGGCGCTGTTCCCCGTGATCCCACCTGCTGAGGATTTCCCGTACGCATACCGCCTCGTTTCTGAGGTACTGATGTCGAACGGTTCGTCGTCGATGGCATCTGTGTGTGGCTCGTCCCTGTCCCTGATGGATGCAGGTGTCCCGATCCATGCACCGGTTGCCGGTATCGCGATGGGGCTCATCAACCACGATGGCAAGTTCGCGACACTCACGGACATCCTCGGGGTCGAAGATCACCTCGGTGACATGGACTTCAAGGTTGCCGGTACGGCTGACATGATCACTGCACTTCAGCTCGACACGAAGATCGAAGGTCTTCCTGCCGATGTGCTGATCGCAGCGATGGACCAGGCTCGTGAAGCAAGGATGTTCATCCTCGAGACCATGGCGGCAACGCTTGACGGTCCTCGCTCGGAGCTTGCAGCCACGGCGCCGAAGATCGAAGCGGTCATGGTGCCGAAGGACAAGATCGGTGAGGTCATCGGCCCGAAGGGCAAGACGATCCGTGAACTCGAAGAAGAGACCGGCGCATCGATCGAGATCGACGACGACGGAACCGTCCGCGTCGGTGCACCCGATACGGCTTCGATGAACCTTGCAAAGGACCGGATCCTTGCGATCGGGTTCCCGCCTGAGGCGAAGGTTGGCGAGGTCTACGACGGAGAGGTTGTGAACATCACCAAGTTCGGTGCGTTCGTCAACATCCTTCCCGGTCGTGACGGACTCCTCCACATCTCCAAGATCGGCGGCGGTAAGCGTATCGACAAGGTCGAGGACGTCCTCTCCCTTGGTGACAGCGTCAAGGTCGTCGTTCGCGAGATCGATGACCGGGGCAAGGTCAGCCTCGACATGGGAGATGCGCCATCGTCAGGTGGTGACGACTCCGGTTCGTCTGCTCCTGCTCCCCGTGAGCAGTCCAGGGACAGTGACCGTGGCGAGCGTCGTAACGACCGCAACGACCGGGGTAACCGTGGCGGGGGCCGCGATCGCAACCGCGATCGCAACCGCGACAGGAACCGCGATTCGAAGCCGGCGCAGAAGCCGGGCCGCAAGGTCGTGTCCTTCGAGGACGAGTTCGAGTCCAAGAACTAGGCAAGAAGTGCTTGGTACCTGGTACCTCGTACACAGATCGAACAGAGTGGCCCCGGAGCGATCCGGGGCCACTCTGCGTTTGTGGGTGTCGAGGGCTCTATCACCGGTTTCATCGGAGATGTCATAGGCCGGAGATGACAGAGACCGGTTGTCTCCTACCCCCTCGATGGAGAGTGTCTCGTCGATCGGGTGACTACGGTGTCACACTTCGTGGTCCACGGATTGGGGAGTGCTGCTGGTCCGTTAGGGTCGAAACGGGACATCGCCCTGATCACGGAGGCGCCCTTGAAGGCGTGACCGTGTAGGTGTGGCCACTTGGGGTCGTCCAGGTGATCGTGCCATCGCCATTGATCGCATAGCTCCATCCAGGTGTGTGTTTGATGCGGTGATCTCGCCGACAGAGGGGAGCGAGGTTGCAGTCACATGTCTGGCCTCCATCGACGACGGCGGTGGTGTGGTCGATGTCGCATGCACCGGCCGGCGTCCGGCAACCGGGGAAGACACATGTGCGATGCCGTGCCTGGATTCTGCGCTTCTGTGTGGTCGTGGGCCTCCGTGACGTGGTGCCGGTGTGAACCGGTATCCCGATGTCGTTGACACATGTGTAGCGCCATTCACCATCGTGGCTTTGGTCTGCGATCTTGCGTGCGATGTCTGCGATCACCGGCCCGTAGCCGGCAAGGTTGCCCGGACGATCCGCGAGCTCGGCGAGCGTCTCGAGATCGCAAACGATCTCTATGACACCAGCGGCGCCGTCCGGGGAAGTCGTGCCATGGGCGGCTCCCCTGAGGAGGTCGAGGTAGATGTCGGCACGGAGCTGGTCCATGGTGCGTGTCTCGCCCTTGACGTGGAGCCTCATGGCACTTTCATGGATGTAGGCCCCGATGGCAGCGACCTTGTCCGGGGGCAGGTCCAACCCGAGCAGATTGGATGTTCCGTCGTCCGTTGGCTCCATGACAACGCGCCGGTCCTCAACCGACCGCTCGTATCGCTCCTTGGCATCGTCAGGATCGATCGCTATGCACAGCTTCCGGATGCGTTCGCGCAGCTGACCGGTTGTAAGTCCCGGCGCGGTATCGGCGATCGCATCGACGACATCACATGCCTGTGCGTCGGAGAGGTGAGTCGTTGCCCGGTCTATGACCCTGGCGCGGCGTCTGTCGACGTAACCAGACTCCAACATGGCGGCTAACCGTGGCAGGCGTTGATAGAGGTTCAGAGCGAATGTCATCTCGATGTCGGCTGATCGGGAGGTGAGGCGGAGGGCTGTACGTATCTCGCCGGATGCAGACTGTGCGGCATCTTCGAACGATTGCTCGTAGCCGTCATAGGTCAACATCGATGTGTGGAGCGCTGCCATGCTTGCGTACATCTGAGAGGAGTGATACGACTCCATCTTCTGGTGCGCCTGTAGCACCACGACCTGGTCGTGTGGCGACAGCTCGGCAGGGTCGAGCGATGACAGGAAGGCTGCCAGGACGGGGCCAGGTTCCCTGTCCAGGAGCCCTGAAGGTATCCCGGCATACGAGCGCACTTCAGGTCGTCGTGGTACATAGCCATCGGGTTCGTATCCGAAGGGAATGTCCTCGGGATCTGCAATTGCTGCCGCTTGATCTGTCATGTCACAAACGTATCAAACCCCTGTGACACAAAGAACAGCCGACGGCGGACAGCTGCCAGCTAGCAGCAAGAAACCCGAAATCCGGTCGTGTTCCTCGCTGTCGGCTGTGGCTGTTGGCTGTCGGCTGTTAGGTGATGCCGCTATTCGAGTACGAAGGTCAGCTTCATGTCGACGCGGAAGCAACTGATCGTGCCGTCGTCCGAGAGTTCGACCTTCTGTTCGGAAATCCATGCGCCCCGGATGCCGTCGATTGATTGTTGGGCCTTTGAGATGCCTTTTCGGATGGCATCCTCGAAGGATCCGGGGGAAGTAGATGTGATCTCGATCACCTTGGCAACTGACACGTGCCGTGCTCCTTTCAACGCTGGAGAGCTTGAACACAGAATACACCCGGGCAGGGCGGTGTGGGAAAAGCAACAGGCAGCCGCCGTAGGACAACAGTTGACCGTCATTCGTCCTCTGGCGAGTTCGTACGTCGTAAGAACGCCAACCATGACCGTTGAGGCGTTCCATCAGCTGATCGGAGAGCATGAATCCCGTCTTCAGGTGCGGGTCTGGACGATTCCGAACATCTCGTGTACCAAATCGGACGAAGCATGCAGCACGCTATCTGGTAAGCAACGGCCCGCAAGGGCCAGAGGGGAGCACAAGATGGGCAACGAGGCAACAGCCCTGGTGATCACGGATCCGCAGAACGACTTCCTGAGTCCCGACGGGGCCACATGGGGTTTGGTGGGTGCGAACGTCACCGAGAACGACACGGTGGCGAACATCCAGAGCTTGCTCGAGGCAGCGAAGGCGTCGGGGATGCCGGTGTTCGTGTCACCGCACTACTACTACCCGACAGACAAGGCGTGGCAGTTCGGGGGCACCGTCGAGAAGATGATGCATGACATCAACATGTTCGACCGTACCGACGCGCTGTCGTTGGACGGCTTTGCTGGGTCGGGCGCCGATTGGCTCGACGTGTACAAGAAGTACATCGACGACGGAGAGACTGTGGTCGTGAGCCCGCACAAGGTGTATGGGCCCGAGAGCAACGATCTCGCGTTGCAGTTACGCAAGAGGGGTATCTCGAAGGTGATCCTTGCCGGCATGTCGGCGAATCTGTGTGTGGAGGCGCATCTTCGGGAACTCACCGAGGACGGGTTCGAGGTCACGGTTGTCAAGGACGCCACTGCTGCAGCACAGCATCCCGACCTCGGAGACGGGTATGCTGCCGCACTGGTCAACTTCGGATTCATCGCAACCGAAGTCCTCGATACCGAGGCGGCGGTCGCATCGATCAGTTGAAAGAAACGAGGGGGGTGAAGACGATGACCGGAGATCCTGCGTCGACGGAAGGCCTCGCCGAACTCCTTCTGAACTCGACGGGCGAGGGGATCTACGGGGTTGATCTTCAGGGCAACTGCACGTTCGCCAATCCGTCGTGCGTGCAGTTGCTCGGCTACGACAGTGCCGATGAGTTGCTGGGCCGCAACATGCACGATCTGGTCCACTATTCGCTGCCGAATGGCGCGCCGTATGCGGTGGAGGAGTGTCAGATCTATCGGGCGTTCCGTGTCGGCGAGGGCGTCCATGTCGACGATGAGGTTCTCTGGCGTCGTGATGGGTCGAGCTTCCCTGCGGAGTACTGGTCGTATCCAATGGAGAAGGACGGCAAGCTGACCGGCT
>JBDLIR010000019.1:0-12641 GCA_039714815.1 Actinomycetota bacterium
GGAGATGACTGTGACGTTGGGGAAGCCGATCGCGATGGATGAGGGTTTGCGTTTCGCTATCCGTGAGGGTGGCCGCACTGTTGGTGCAGGCCGTGTCACGAAGATCCTCAATTAGGTAATCAGCTGACAGCCCACAGCTGACAGCCCACAGCAAGAACTACAAAGAAGAGAGTAAACAAATGGCAGACGAGCATCGGATCCGCATCCGACTCAAGGCGTACGACCACTCGGTCGTCGATGAGTCGGCGCGAAAGATCGCGGAGACGGTGATCCGTACACAGGCGAAGATCAAGGGGCCGGTTCCATTGCCGACCAGGATCCATCGCTACACCGTCATCCGGGGACCACACGTTGACAAGACATCACGTGAGCACTTCGAGATGCGGATCCACAAGCGGCTCATCGACATCCTGGAACCAACCCCGAAGACGGTTGACTCGCTCATGCGGCTCGACCTTCCCGCCGGCGTAGAGGTGGAGATCAAGACATGAATGCGATCATCGGAGAGAAGTTGGGCATGACCCAGATCTTCGACGATGAGAACCGGGCCGTCCCGGTGACCGCCGTCAAGGCAGGTCCCGTCGTTATCACGCAGATCAAACGCGTCGAAACCGACGGGTACAACGCCGTTCAGATCGCCTTCAAGGAGATGTCCCCATCCAAGGCTGGTCGACCTGCAACAGGCCACTTCGCAAAGGCGGGCGTTGCCCCGCAGCGCCACGTCGTCGAAGTTCGCGTCGACGACCCTGGCGCGTTCGAGCTCGGTCAATCCATCACGATCGCAGACGTCCTCGAAGCAGGCGCCAAGGCGGATGTGACGGCTGTGTCCAAAGGTAAAGGGTTCGCAGGGGCCATGAAGCGTCACAACTTCAAGGGTCAAGGCGCATCCCACGGTGTCCACAAGGTGCACCGTGCTCCGGGTGCCGTGGGCGCCTGTGCGACCCCGGCGCGCGTGTTCAAAGGCAAGCGCATGCCAGGCCGCATGGGTGGAGACCAGGTCACCACGCTCAACCTCGAGGTCGTCTCGGTAGATGCCGAGCGCAACCTCCTGTTACTGCGCGGAGCTGTACCAGGCCCCAAGGGTGCCGTGGTGCTCGTTCGGAAGGCGGTGAAGGTTCGTGGCTGAGACACTCAAAGCAGACCTGTACACAGCTGATGGCACGCCCAAGGGCGAGGTCGAGCTCAACGAAGACATCTTCGGGATCGAGCCGAACACCGATGTCATGCATCAGGTGGTCACTGCCCAACTCGGAGCCAGGCGTGCGGGAACACATTCGACGAAGACCCGTGCCGAGGTGCGTGGCGGTGGCGCAAAGCCATGGCGCCAGAAGGGCCTCGGACGTGCACGTCACGGTTCGATCCGCTCCCCTCAGTGGGTAGGCGGCGGTGTCGCTCACGGGCCGAAGCCTCGTGACTACAGCCAGCGGACGCCGAAGAAGATGAAGCGCCTCGCTTTGCGCAGCGCGCTGTCAGCACGTGCTGCTGAGGGTCAGATCAGGGTCGTTGAGTCGTTCGATGTCTGGGATGCACCCAGGACGAAGAACGCAACAGCGTTGCTTGCGGCAATGGGCGTGACGGGCAAGGTGCTCCTCCTCGCAGAGGATCACGAGCGCGCGGCCATCAAGTCGTTCCGTAATCTCGATCATGTGATCGCATCCAATCTCGGTCAGGCCAACACGTACGACGTGCTGTGGGCAGAGACGATCATCATGAGCAAGGGAACGCTCGATCTCGGCCAGGGTGCACCTCGTGGAACCGAGGATCATGCTGAAGCAAGCCGACAGCCGACAGCCAGTGATGAGTCGGAGGCAGGCGCATGAAGAACCCACGCGATATCATTATCGAACCGGTCGTATCTGAAAAGTCCTACGACCTGGTCGCTCAGAACAACACATATTCGTTCATCGTCGATCCACGGTCGAACAAGACCGAGATCAGGCAAGCCATCGAGTCGATCTTCGACGTCAGAGTCGTTGGGGTGTCCACGATGAACCGTCAAGGTAAGCGGAAGCGCACCGGAGCGACGATGGGGAGACGCAAACACACCAAGCGTGCCCTCGTAACACTCGCTGACGGTGACTCCATCGAAGTCTTCGAGGTATAGCCAATGGGTGTAAAGAAACTCAAGCCGACCTCTCCGGGGCGTCGATTCATGACCGTGTCGGACTTCGACACGATCACGAAGTCGAACCCTGAGAAGAGCCTTCTGGCTCCTCAGACGCGTTCGTCTGGGAGGAACTCATACGGTCGTATCACGTCGCGTCACCGCGGGGGAGGCCACAAGCGCCGCTACCGTATCGTCGACTTCCGCAGGACGAAAGACGGCGTTCCGGCCAAGGTCGCTGCCATCGAGTACGACCCGAACCGCAACGCTCGCATCGCCCTTCTGCATTACGTCGATGGGGAGAAGCGCTACATCCTTGCGCCCGTGGGCATCAAGGTTGGCGACATGCTCGAATCCGGGCCACGTGCCGAGATTCGTCCAGGCAACGCCTTGCCGCTACGTAACATCCCGACAGGTACCGTGGTGCACGGCGTCGAGCTCCGCCCCGGTGGCGGCGCAAAGATGGGCCGTTCAGCCGGTACGGCGATCCAGCTGATGTCGAAGGAGAACAAGGTTGCATTGCTGCGCCTTCCCTCCGGCGAGATGCGCCAGGTCGGCCTCGACTGCCGGGCGACCGTCGGGCAGGTCGGCAACACCGAAGCCGAACTGGTCAAGATCGGTAAGGCAGGCCGCAGCCGCTGGAAGGGCAAGCGCCCGCAGTCGCGTGGCGTAGCCATGAACCCGGTCGACCACCCGCTTGGCGGTGGTGAAGGCCGAAGCTCAGGCGGACGCCACCCGGTGAGTCCCTGGGGCAAGCCCGAGAAGAGAACACGCAAGAAGAAGAAGGCGAGCGATAAGTACATCGTGCGCCGCAGGAACACGAAAGGGAAGAGGTAGGCCATGGCGAGGAGCCTCAGAAAAGGGCCGTTCGTCGACGAGCACCTCTTGAAGAAGGTCGAGAAGGCGAACGCTGGAAGCGACAAGCGGGTCATCCGCACATGGAGCCGTCGCTCGACCATCATCCCCGAGATGGTCGGTTTGACGATCGCTGTCCACGACGGGCGCAAGCATGTCCCCGTCTATGTCAACGAGTCAATGGTCGGGCACAAGCTCGGGGAGTTCGCACCAACGCGCACGTTCCGCGGGCACATGACCGATAAGTCAGTGAGTAGGCGATGAACGCACGAGCGCAGGCCAAGCACATCCGGCAATCGCCGTACAAGGTGCGCCGGGTCCTCGACCTCGTACGGGGTCTCCCCGTAGATGAGGCGCGGGTCGTGCTGGAATTCACGAACCGCAAGGCCGCTGGCACCATCATCAAGGTTCTGGATTCGGCCGTTGCCAATGCTGAACACAATTTCGCACTCGACGCAGATGAACTCTTCGTAGCTGAGGCATACGCAGACGAGGGGCCGACGCTCAAGCGCTGGCGCCCGCGTGCGCGTGGTCGTGCCACGAAGATCCGGAAGCGCACGAGTCATATCACGATCGTAGTTGCAGAGACCGAGGAGGTTGCCTGATGGGGCAGAAAGTCCATCCATACGGTCTGCGGCTCGGGATCGTCACCGATTGGAAGTCGCGCTGGTACAGCGACAAGGAGTACGCCGCAAACGTCGCCGAGGATCACAAGATCCGGGCGTATCTGCAGGGCGAACTGAAGCGTGGTGCGATCTCTCGTATCGACATCGAGCGCATCGGTGATAAGAAGGTTCAGATCGACATCCACACGGGTCGTCCCGGCGTGGTCATCGGTCGCGGCGGTTCTGAAGCTGAAAGGCTTCGTGCAGGACTCGAGGATCTTTCCGGGCGCAGAGTGAAGTTCAATGTCATCGAAGTCCACAATGCGGAACTGGACGCAACCTTGCTCGCACGCAGCGTTGCCGACCAGCTCGAAGGCCGTGTGTCGTTCCGCCGTGCGCTCAAGCGCACCGTCGCTACCGCCCTCAAGGCAGGGGCCGAGGGCGTACGCGTCCAGGCGTCTGGCCGCCTCGGCGGTGCGGACATGGGAAGGCGTGAGTGGTACCTCGAAGGCCGCGTGCCGCTTCACACGCTTCGTGCGGACATCGATTACGGCCAGGCAACGGCTTCCACG
The DNA here is from genome assembly GCA_039714815.1 of Actinomycetota bacterium. Lineage (GTDB taxonomy): Bacteria > Actinomycetota > Acidimicrobiia > Spongiisociales > UBA5794 > JAMBLL01. The sequence continues at coordinate 4,137 of JBDLIR010000019.1, forward strand.
ACCGTTGGTGCCATCGGCATCAAGGTGTGGGTCTACAAGGGTGATGTCATGCAGCGGCCCGGTGCTGCCAGCAGGGCAGCTCAAGAGGCCAGGCTTGCGGCTGGCGGACCAACCGAGCGCAAGCGTCGCCGTTCAGTCAAGTCTCGCGCAGAGGCTGCAGCCGGCGGGTCGGACAAGCGGATCATCGAAGCCGGCGGCGGCAAACGGGTCGTTGAAGCCGGTGGCGGCAAACGCCCCAGTGGCAAGCGGATCATCGAAGCCGGTGGCGGTAAGAAGGTCACTGCTGCGGATGCAAGCGCAGAACTCGCTGAGGCCAGAGAGGCGACTCACGAGACGCCAGAAGAACAGCTCACAGCTGACAGCCAACAGCCGACAGCAGAAGAAGCTGTGGCCGAGGCCGTGGTGGCAGAGGCCGTTGCTGAGGTTGCTGAAGAAGTTGTAGCTGAAGAAGCGGTTGCTGAGGTTGCTGACGAAGTTGCAGCTGAAGAAGCCGTTGTTGAAACCATCGAAGCAGATGTTGCTGCAGAGGAAGCCGTTGAGGCTTCCGCTGAAGCCGTCGAGGACGCAGCGAATGCGTCCGAAGGGGCAGCAGACACCGACGATTCCGGCAAGGAGGCCTAGTCATGTTGATGCCGAAGCGCACCAAGTACCGCAAGGTACAGACGGGCCGCATGCAGGGAAATGCCAAGGGCGGGACGAGCGTCTCGTTCGGCGAGTACGGTCTGCAGGCCCAGGAACGTGGTTGGATCACATCACGTCAGATCGAGGCCGCCCGTATCGCGATGACCCGCAAGATCAAGCGTGGCGGGAAGGTCTGGATCACCATCTTCCCGGACAAGCCGATCACGGAGAAGCCTGCAGAGACCCGCATGGGGTCAGGCAAGGGAAACCCGGAGTACTGGGTGGCCGTTGTCAAGCCGGGCCGCGTGATGTTCGAGATGTCAGGCGTCGATGAGGAGCTTGCAAAAGAGGCCATGCGTCTCGCTTCGCACAAGCTGCCAGTCAAGACGAAGTTCGTATCAAGGGATGCACTATGAACGCTGAAGAACTTCGCAAACTCAGTTACAAGGAGCTCGGTGAGAGGCTCGACGAATCGAAGGAAGAACTCTTCAACCTTCGGTTCCAGCTTGTCACCAACCAGCTCGACAATACGGCAAGGATCAAAGAGGTCAAGCGCGACATCGCTCGCGTGAACACCGTGATGCGTTCACAAGAGATCGCTGCCTGGGAATCACAGCAGGAGGAGGCATAGATGGATCGCGCTAACCGCAAGGTACGCGTCGGGATCGTTGTTTCCGACAGTCGCGACAAGACCGTCACCGTCGAGGTCAGGGACGCAAAGCGTCACCCGCGCTACGGCAAGACGGTGCCTGTACGTACGAAGTTCCACGTTCATGATGAGACGAACGACGCACATGTCGGCGACACCGTCCGGATCGTCGAGACGCGGCCGCTTTCGAAGTCGAAGAGGTGGCGTATCGAAGAAGTCGTGGAGCGTGCGAGATGATCCAGCAGGAATCACGTCTCAAAGTTGCCGACAACTCGGGCGCCCGTGAGGTGCTCACGATCCGTGTGCTCGGTGGCTCAGGTCGCCGGTACGCCGGTGTGGGTGACGTCATCGTCGCCACGGTCAAGGACGCAACGCCTGGCGGCGGCGTCAAGAAGGGCGAGGTCGTGAAGGCCGTTGTCGTGCGTACGAAGAAGGAACGCCGTCGTGAAGATGGCTCCTATATCCGTTTCGATGAGAACGCATGTGTGATCATCAACGACCAACGCCAGCCACGCGGCACCCGCATCTTCGGACCGGTCGGCCGTGAACTGAGGGACAAGAAGTTCATGCGCATCGTGTCGCTCGCACCGGAGGTGCTGTGATGAAGCTGCGTAACGGAGACACGGTCCTGGTGATCACCGGCAAGGATGCCGGAAAGGAATCCAGGATCGCAAAGGTCTTCCCGAAGGACAACAGGATCATCGTCGAAGGCGTTGCCACCGCCAAGCGCAGTCAGCGCGCGACAGGTGAGCTCAACACCGGAGGCATCATCGACAAGGACATGCCGATCGATGCGTCCAACGTGATGATCGTGTGCAAGGAGTGCGGCCCGGTGCGTATCGGCGCTCGCATCGATGATGAAGGAAACAAGCACAGAGTGTGCCGGAAGTGCGGGAACGATCTCTAATGACTCCACGACTCAAAGAGAAATACACCGCTGAGATCAAGGATCAGCTGATGGCTGATCTTGAACTTGGCAACGTGATGCAGGTTCCAACGCTTTCCAAGATCGTCGTGAACATGGGTGCAGGAGACGCCGCGGCGGACTCCAAGCTCATCAACGGCGCGGTAGCAGACCTGAGACTCATCACCGGTCAGCAGCCCAAGGTCAACCGTGCACGCAAGTCGGTTTCGAACTTCAAGCTCCGTGAAGGTCAAGCCGTTGGAGCGTCCGTGACGATCCGCGGCGATCGCATGTGGGAGTTCCTCGACCGGCTGATCGCACTGGCGATCCCGCGCATCCGGGACTTCCGCGGGATGAGCCCGAGCGGATTCGACGGTCGCGGCAATTACAGCTTCGGCGTCAACGAGCAGCTGATCTTCCCCGAGATCGACTACGACAAGGTCATGAAGGTCCGCGGTCTGGACGTCACTCTGGTGACAACCGCGGAGACGGACGCACAGGGGAGAGCACTCCTCGAGGCGTTCGGGTTCCCATTCCGCAGACAGCAGGTAGGTGCCTGATGGCGAAAACATCCAAGATCGCCAAGAACAACAAGCGCAAAGAGCTCGTCGAGCGGTATGCAGATCGTCGTGCCGAGCTGATCAAGATAATCAAGGATCCGGAAGCCTCTTACGCAGACAAACGTGAGGCGTACGCAAAGATCGCAAAGATGCCGAGGGATGCAAGTGCCACGCGTTATCGCAATCGCTGCAACGTCAGCGGGCGGCCACGAGCCTACTTCCGTAAGTTCGGCCTGTCGCGTATTGCATTGCGTGACATGGCTCACCGCGGTGAACTCCCAGGGATCAGAAAGGCGTCGTGGTAGTCATGTACTCAGATCCAATCGCAGACATGCTCACCAGGATCCGGAACGCCAACACGGCGCTCCACCCTGAGACAGCGATGCCGACATCGAAGCTCAAAGAAGAGATCGCACGGATCCTCTCGGAAGAGGGGTACATCGACGGATGGAAGATCCAGGACGCATCGGTGGGCTCAGAACTCATCGTTCGTCTCCGGTACGACTCAGAGCGCCAGCGTGTGCTCCAGGGTATCCAGAGGGTCTCCAAGCCAGGGCATCGTGTCTACTCGGCCGCTCGTGACATCGAGCGTGTACGAGGAGGACTCGGCGTGACCATCGTGTCGACGTCAGCTGGTGTCATGACAGACAGGGACGCCCGTCAACGCAACGTTGGCGGCGAAGTCCTGTGCAGGGTGTGGTGACATGAGCCGTATCGGTAACGCACCCATCAGTCTCCCCGGCAGCGTCGAGGTGAAGGTCACCGGCAGCACCGTTGAGGTGAAGGGAGCCAAAGGCGCCCTCACCCAGGATGTCGATCCGTCGATCTCCGTCAGCGTCGACGACGGCACCGTCACCCTGTCGCGGTCAAACGATGAGCGCTCAACCAAGGCGCTCCATGGTTTGTACCGTTCGCTGATCAGCAACATGGTTCTTGGTGTGTCCGAGGGATACAGCAAGGAGCTCACAGCGGTCGGTGTCGGTTATCGCGCCGCGCTCAAGGGCAAGAACATAGAACTGCAGGTCGGGTTCTCGCATCCCGTCCTTGTCGAAGCCCCCGATGGCATCACTTTCGAGGTTCCCGAACCTACGAGGATCGTCGTGCTCGGCATCGACAAGCAGAAGGTTGGCCAGGTAGCCGCAGACATCCGTTCCGTCAGACCGCCCGAGCCCTATAAGGGCAAAGGTATCCGGTACAAGGATGAGCATGTGCGCCGTAAGGCCGGTAAGGCAGGAGTCTCCGCATGAGGGGTACACGAACAGACGCGCGCCGGCGCAGGCACTTTCGGGTGCGCAAGTCGGTGCATGGCACACAGAGTCGCCCGCGCCTCGCTGTGTTCCGAAGCAACAAGTACATCTATGCACAGGTCATCGACGACGACAGCGGCCATACGATCGTGTCGGCTTCCTCGAAGGAGTCAGCGGTCAAAGGTTCCACGCTCACCGTGGACACGGCGGTCGAGGTCGGGAAGCTCGTCGGCGCACGTGCACAGGACGCAGGAATCTCCATGGTCGTGTTCGATCGCGGTGGATTCAAGTTTCACGGACGGATCGAGGCCCTCGCTGAGGCTGCCCGTGAATCCGGCCTCGAGTTCTAGGAGCCAGAAATGACAACACAGAACAGAGGTCGCAGCGACCGCAAAGACCGTGGAAGAGGCCGTTCGAGGGAGCGGGACGTCCCCGAGTTCGACGAGCGCGTCATCACGATCAACCGTGTGGCCAAGGTCGTCAAGGGTGGACGTCGATTCTCGTTCACCGCACTCGTCGCCGTCGGTGACGGCAAGGGCCGCGTCGGTATCGGCTACGGGAAAGCCAAGGAAGTCCCAGCGGCTATCCAGAAGGCGTTCGAGCTCGCACGCAAGGACATGTTCAATGTGCCGATGGCGGGTGACACGATCATCCACGAGATCATCGGAGAGCAGGGAGCCAGCCGTGTGCTCTTGAAGCCGGCTGCCCCGGGTACCGGTGTTATCGCAGGCGGTGCTGTGCGCCAGATCCTCGATGCCGCCGGCGTGAACAACGTCCTGGCGAAATCGCTCGGATCACCGACCCACATCAACGTCGCTAAGGCCACGATCAACGCTCTCAAGGGCCAGCAGCGTCCTGACCAGGTTGCACGTGCACGAGGCAAGCGGGCAGAGGAGATCTTCCCACCTGCGTTGCTTGCCGCGTACAACTCTGCAGAGCTCATGCGGACGAAGGCGTAGACCATGGCAGATATGTTGAAGATCACGCTCAGGCGCAGTCTCATCGGCGAGAAGCCGAAGACCCGCGCCACAGTCGAGAGCCTTGGCTTACGCAAGATCAACTCGTCGGTGGAACGGCCAGATTCGTCGTCGGTCCGCGGGATGATCCACAGCGTCAAGCACCTGCTCGAAGTGGAGGAAATCTGATGAAACTACATCATCTCCGACCAGCGGAGGGCTCAAAGAAGCGGAAGATCCGTGTTGGGCGCGGTGAAGCTGGGCGGCGCGGAAAGACCGCAGGCCGCGGGACCAAGGGTCTCAAGGCACGCAGCAAGGTGCGTCAAGGCTTCGAGGGCGGGCAAACGCCGCTCCTCAAGCAGATGCCCAAACTCAAAGGGTTCCGGAACCCGAACCGCGAGGAGTTCACCGTCTTGAACGTGGAACGCCTCGGTGTCTTTGACGCCGGTTCGACGGTGTCCCCGCTCGAGATGCGCGAGGCCGGCCTGGCGAAGAAACGCGGAAAGATCAAGGTCCTGGGCCAGGGCGACCTCGATGTCGCACTCACGGTCAAGGCTCACGCGTTCTCATCTGGAGCGGCTGCCAAGATCAAGGCCGCAGGCGGCACTATCGAACTCCTCGAGGACAACTAGCTCTTCGGGTCCGGGTTGGGTGTGGCGGCGGTAACCTAGCTGCCAACCACACCCTCCCCCCGGGTCCGGGCTCTCCCTCAGCGAACGACCACCAACGAAACACACCACCGAACCGACAGGAAATTCATGCTCACCGCCTTCAGGAACGCGTTCAGGATCCACGACCTGCGCAACAAGATCCTGTTCACTCTGTTCATCTTTGCGCTGTACCGCCTCGGGTCGACCATCCCGGTCCCGGGTGCAGACCTCCAAGCGATCTCGGACTTCGCAGATCAGGCTGAGCAATCAGGTTTCGTAGGTTTGCTGAACCTGTTCTCTGGTGGCGCGCTAACCCAGTTGTCGATCTTTGCGTTGGGGATCATGCCCTACATCACGTCATCGATCATCCTGCAGCTCCTGACGGTCGTGATACCGAAGCTCCAGGCCCTCCAGGAAGATGGAGAAACCGGGCGAAAGGTCATTACCCAGTGGACACGGTACGTCACCGTGATCCTCGCGCTGCTGCAGTCGACCGGCTTCGCCTACCTGTTCCACTCCGGGCAGTTCTCCAACGGCATCGACCTGATCCCGGACTTCACACCGAGGACGGTCATCGTCGTCGTGATCACGATGACCGCAGGTACCGCGTTGTTGATGTGGATGGGCGAGTTGATCACACAGCGCGGAATCGGCAACGGCATGTCGCTGATCATCTTCGTTTCGATCATCAGTCAGATCCCCAGCCAGCTCGTGGTTCTCAACACGAACTCGGCGACCTACCAGTTCGTAGTCATCGTCTCGATCATGATCGCCCTGACGATCGGGATCATCTTCATCGAACAGGGTCAGCGGCGAATCCCGGTTCAATTCTCCAAGAGGGTTCGTGGCCGGAAGGTCATGGGTGGCCAGTCGACGTATATCCCGTTGAAGGTCAACATGGCCGGCGTCATCCCCGTCATCTTCGCAACGTCGATCATGTACTTCCCCGCTCTGATCGCTTCAGCGCTGCCTCCAACAGGTTGGGGTGCAGGGATCAGGGACTGGATCAACATCAACATGCTCTCGACATCGGGGGGCCACGGCGGAGGGTTCTCTCCGAGCCTCTGGTACATCGGGATCCTTGCGCTGCTCGTTGTCTTCTTCACCTACTTCTACACGGCGATCCAGTTTGACCCTGAGCGTCAGGCTGAGATGATCCAGCGCCAGGGTGGCTTCATCCCCGGCATCCGTCCTGGCAGGGCAACGGTCAACTACCTCAGCCACGTGTTAGCACGGATTACGCTCCCAGGTGCCATGTACCTGGCGCTCGTCACGATCCTGCCATCACTGTTCGGTTGGTTCTGGAACGTCCCGGTCGGGCTTTCCGGAGTATCGATCATCATCGTGGCAGGTGTTGCGCTCGAAACGAGCAAGCAGATCGAAAGCCAACTGACTATGCGAAACTACGAGGGCTTCCTCTCATAAGGCGGGAGCGCACTCGACGCCGTGGTGGCGTGTCAATCGAATGGAAGTGAACACATGGCGAGAAGGATCCTCTTCCTTGGCCCTCCAGGTGCGGGCAAGGGAACGCAAGCGGCGATGATCGCGAAGGCACTCCACATACCGCACATCTCCACGGGCGAGATGCTCCGTGGCGCGGTCGCACGAGGGACCGACCTCGGCAAGGAAGTCGAGGGCGTGATGGCTGCGGGAGATCTCGTGTCTGACGAGCTCGTCGTTGCGATCGTGGACGAGCGATTGAGCGAGCCCGACGCGAACTGCGGATATCTGCTCGATGGCTTCCCGAGGAACACGGCACAGGCCGAGGCACTCAACGATGCCGTGGTGAACGCCATCGGAACGGTGGTGCTTCTCGAGGCCGATGCTGACGAACTCGTCACGAGGCTGATGAAACGAGCCGCGGAGGAGGGTCGAGCCGACGACAACGAGGAGACGATTCGACGCAGGCTCGAGGTGTATGAAGCTGAGACTGCTCCGCTCGTGTCGTTCTACGGCGACGCGGTGCACCGCGTTGACGGCATCGGTTCAATCGAGGACGTGTTCTCGAGAATCATGCTCGCCCTCGTTGCCTTCTGAGCGAGGTCCAGTGTGAACGGAAGTCGCCTCATCACGAAGAAGACAGAGGCCGAGTTCGACAAGATGAAGATCGCCGGCCAGTGTGTGGCTGCGATGCATCAGGCTGTTCGCGATATCGCAGCGCCCGGAGTCACGACAGCAGATCTGGACGAGGTTGCTCGTCAGGTCCTTGCCGATCGCGATTGTCGCTCCTCGTTCCTTGGATACGGTGGCCCGGACAATCCGTTCCCCGGTGTTGTGTGCACGTCGCCCAATTCTGCGATCGTCCATGGGATTCCCGGTGATTACGCACTCAAAGACGGTGACATCATCTCCATCGACGCAGGAGCGATCTACGAAGGGTGGCACGGTGATGCCGCGTTCACGATGGCGATCGGAGACGTATCAGAAGAGGTGCAACTCCTTCTTGACGTCACAGAGAAGGCGCTGTGGGCCGGAATCGAGCAAGCCGTCGCTGGCAACAGGCTCGGCGACATCGGAGCCGCCGTTGAGGCGTGTGCACATCCACACGGCATCGGCGTGGTTCGCGAGTACGTCGGGCACGGGATCGGTCGTCAGATGCATGAGGCTCCGTCGGTTCCCAACTACGGGAAGGCAGGCAAGGGTCTGCGCCTCAAGACCGGCATGGCGATCGCCATCGAGCCCATGTTCAACGCCGGTACCGAGGCGTCGGTCGTGCTCGACGACGATTGGACCGTCGTCACCGCGGATGGGTCTGTGTCCGCTCACTTCGAACACACCGTGCTGTTGACGGAGCAGGGGACGGTCGTGTCGACGCTTCCGGAACCGCTGTTGATAGAAGCGTGAAGCGTAGATCGCAGATCGTAAATCGTAGATCGTAAATCGTAAATCGGAACCCCCTCCGACCTCGTTGCGCTCGG
>JBDLIR010000020.1:0-12552 GCA_039714815.1 Actinomycetota bacterium
TGACACCCTCGCTCAAGGTGAAGCGCCGTGCGGTCATGGAGAGGTTCGGCGATGACATCGACGCCATGTACGCCGGAGACAACCCCCTCATCGGACGAGACGAATAGCGCAAGCGCCATTCGTCTCCTCCGTCGTACTTCGTAATACGTACTACGTATCTCGCGGAGGCGGACGGGAATCGAACCCGCCAGGGGGCTTGCGCCCCCTCATCGGATTTGAAGTCCGTGACGTCCACCAGGCACGCAGTCGCCTCCAGCGGCGAGAGTAGCCGCGTGCGGGAACGGGAGCGACGCTGAGCGGCTACGCGCAAGCTATCCTCCCGGAACGCCCGCTACCCGAGGATGGACATGGCCGACGCAGAGTTGATGGTGTGGATCGATCAGGATCTGTGCACGGGCGACGGGATCTGTTCCGAGATCGCCCCGGACGTGTTCCAGGAACGCAGCGACGGCGTCTGGGTCGTCAAGGAGACGGCGGAGCACTGGGGTACCGACCTCGTCTTCGATGGTGAACAAGCACCCGACGGCGCCCGAGGCGTCGCGAGGGTCCCCGCAGCCGTTCTGGCCGAAGTGGTCGAGTCAGCCGAGGAATGCCCAGGCGAATGCATCATGATCGAACCCTTCGACCAGGCCATATTCGACAAGAGAACCTAGGTAATCTTCACCCGGTTGCCCGGATCGTTTGGTCTTCCCCGGGTGTTCGGGAGTTGGGATGGTTGAATCGGCGGTGTCTGAGACCCATCTGGGAGGGCCTGTATGGCACAGGAGTTCCGTTGCAGGGTGCTTGATCTGCTGGCTGCTGGGAGATCAATCGCGTCGACGGCCGCTCCCTAGGAGTTGAGCTGTGCTCGCATGTCGTCGATGGTGGGGCAGGGATCCAGGCGATACTGGGCGCATTCGTTTGCGGTGAAACCACGGGTGAGTTGATCGAGGCCACCGTTGGCCACCCGCACGATGTCGAGATCCAGCGTCCCCCATTGCCCGGTGACGCCCGTCCCAACCACGATGCGCGAGTCGTCCAGCCAGTAGCCGTCCGACACATTCTCAACCTTGATCATGTCGAGCACATTGCCGAGCGCCGCATCGATGATGTAGACAAGGCCGTCAGTTCCACCGAGCATGATCCGCCCATTGTCAGGCGACAGGGAGATACCTCTGATCTTCTGGTCCATCGCAGCAAGCAGTCGACTGGTCCAATCGGACGTGTCGACTCGGTACACGTCGCCGTCGGAGGTCGCGTAGATGAAAGAGCTGCCGTCGTGGGATGTCTCGGTGGCCCAGGTCTCGACCAGTCCGAGTTGGGAGAACGCAGCAATCGGTTCGAGGTTCCTGCGGTCAAGGGCAATCCATATCGACGGTACGTTGCCGCGCATCAGGACCCAGCCATCGTCAGCCGCCTCGACGTGAACGCCCCAATCGTCGAGCTTGCTCATCCCTTCTTCCTGTAGGGGCGTAAGTGCGTCGATATCCCAACCCAGCATCGGAGCGACAACGTCGGACTGAAGGGTCGCGGCTATCTGCTCCTTCGTCGTGAGTTCGAGCGTGTCGGTATCCCATACGTACAGGTTCCCGTCGATATCAGCGACAAGGAGTTCACCTCCGCCGGGCGTCAGTATCGGAGTGCCGGTGGGCATGAGCGCGGTGGAGCCGTCAGGGCACTGTGGCGTCGGCTGAGTCAGGAAATCATTCCACGCCGAGCGGCTGTATTGGCAGCCGTAGATTATCTGAGTCCCGGGTTGCCCATGGTCGATGGCTGACAGCGGTCCGTCGACGGGCCAGTCGGCACCCTCAACCGTGGTGAACTCGAAGCTTCCGTCGCTCGCTAAGTAAGCGAACCCGTCGTCTCTCAGTGGTGGACCGGTCCACGTAGAGGAGTACGCGACCTCTGCAATCCCGGTGTCGACCAGGCTTCCCGTTGAGCGTTCGAATGATCCGATTGTTTGGATTGGCCCCTGATCGACTAGGACCGTGCCGAGTGGGTTCTGCGGATTCGTGACGAAGCTGTTCGCATCGAACCAGTAAACGGTCTGAACGAGTTCAGGATGCGACAATCCTCCATGGGAGAGATCCCAGACACTGATCGTTCCGTCCTGGCTCGCCGTGTACAGCAATGCCTGCTCTGCGTCGTAGTTGAGTCCGTTGACCGGGCCTGTGGGAAGCGAGTGGATCGGATGACCAGACTCAAGACTCCAGATCGTGGTTGATCGACCCTGGGTCCCAACGGCCAACATGTGACCGACGGGACCTGGGTATCCCTCGGTCGTGGAGAAAGCGAGAAAGTCCGTCGCAGCCAAGGCTCCGAATTGCTCGCGCTCAGTAATCAGCCTGTCCACGATATTGCCGGTCTGAACGTCGACGAGGCTGGGGTCTACGGCACCCTGCCCCAGGCCAACAAAGGTGCCGTCGGGGTGGATATCGCCGTAGGTCGCTCCGCCGTCGAATTCGAGGACAAGTTCCCAGGTGAGGGCGTCGTACACGCGCGGCGGGAGCCGTCCGGACCCGTCGATTGCGAACATCCGATCCGATTCCTCGGCAAAGCTCGATATCCAGTATCCATCGATTGAGAGCGTCGTTGTCCACGTCTCGGTATCGAGGATCTGGATCGAGAGGGGGACGCTCCCCTCACAGGAGTGAGCGACTGATGCAGCGATGTAGCGACCGTCTCTGGACCATGACTGTGAGAAGACATCGACGGCACACTTCGCATCGGTGATCTCCTGAGAGTGCAGGAGGGTGCCATCAGATGTGTCATATACGAGCACCCGACCAGGCTCCGGCCTTTCGGAGGTTCCGAGCGCCACGTATTGACCGTCCGGAGAGTAGACCGGCGACCCGAATGTGCCCGCCTCGCGCGCATCGATTGGCGTTGACCACAATGTGTCCCAGGTTGCTGTGCTCACGGCTCGAATCGCGTTCGGTAAGAGGAGGGCGATCACACTGCCATCAGGCGAAAGGTCCATGCCGATCAGGGGTTCTGGCGCCGTCAAGGGAACCTCAACAGACAACAGGTCTGCGTCCACCGCCGATCGCAGATTCAGGCGTTCCTCGATCGTCATGTCAACCCCGGGCGGCCTTGTGTTCGTAGCTTGGACGGCCAAGAGGATCCCGAGCTGCGGGTCGTCCTCGGTTGCCACGAGCGACGCTTGGGAAAGCTCCCTGCTCTTGGCTTGGGCCGCTGCTGCCAGCGCCCTCTCTTCGTTGGCTGCCGCAGTCTCGGCGCTCGATTCAGCAGCTTCCTCAGCAGTCCGGGCGGCTTCCTCATTCGACCGTGCGGTATCGGCGTTTCGGCGGGCATCACGCTGCCCAACGAACGCAGCACCGGCGAGGACGATTGCAACGAGCGCGGCGACGCCGAAGGCTGCAGTGATGGCCCGTCGCCTGCGCTGTGCGGAGCGGGACTCGGCAGCCGCACCATCCTCGCTCTGGACGAGGAACTCCGTCTCGGTGATCGAAAGGGTGAGGTCCTCGTCGCTGCGATCCGAAAGGCGTGCGAGGCGCGAACCGACCAACAGGAGGCTGTCGGGGCGACCATTGGTGTCCCACTCGGTTGCGGCATCGGAGAGTTGTCGATGGCGTGCGACAGCCTCTCTGGCCTCGTCGACCCACGCCACGATGCGCGGCCACTCGGCAAGGATTGCTTCGTGGGCAACCTCGACCGTCCGGTTGCCGCTTCGGTCTCGGTCCGTGGCGAGGAGTCGGGCAGCGCTGAATGCTTGCACGATCGCTGCTCCGCCTTCGATCGATTCGATCGTGTCGAGCGATGTCCTTCTGCGGAACGTCGTGCCGTCCTCCGCGATCGTGATGAGCCTGAGGAACACGTTGCGGGCAGCGTCCTGGGCTGCTGGATCGAGGCCGGCGAGGGTCTCGTCGGCTCTCCGGCTCAGCGCACCGCCGATGCCTCCAGCGGCCCGGAGTCCTGCAAGGGTCATCGTGTCGCCGGACGTGCGGTCGAACAAATCAGTGAGGGCGTACTGGACCAATGGAAGGCTTGCCGATGTGCCCTTCGCATCGTTGACGATCGAGGCGACGAGGTCCGGTTCTGCCCGAACACCCACGTTCGCTGCCGGGCTCGCCACGATGTCGCGAATCTCGTGGTCTTCAAGCGGTGTGACAAGAACCAGCGACGGTTCAACATGGACAGCGAAGCGGTCATGCTGAAGGAGGTCATCCATGACGTCTGCCCTGATCGTGACGACGACGGTGGATCCGCTGTCACGTTCGACGACGTCAGTCAGGTCGTTGAGATACTGCGTGGCCTTGTCCTTGTCACCCGTTGCGAAGATCTCCTCCAGCTGATCGATGACGAGCACGTCGGGCGCCTCAGGCCCGGACACTGAGGCGACGAGATCCGAATCTGGGAATCGGATGTCGACGGAGGTTCCGCCTGCTCGCAGGGCCGGGGTGAGGCCAGCTCGCACGAGGCTCGATTTGCCGCTGCCTGACGGTCCCGCAACAACGCGTAGCGACCCCGTGTTGCGAGCGGTGGCCGCTTCAACCAGGCGTCGCACGAGGGCGGTTCGTCCGTAGAAGTCGCCGGCATCGTCCTCGTCAAACGCCCGGAGGCCCTTGTACGGGTTGCGGCGCACTGCATCCGTGGCGGGCGCATCAAGGTCGAGCGCATGGATGCCGTTGAGGATCGGATCCTGTTCCAGGATGCGCTGCTCCAGGATGCGGAGTTCGGGTGAGGGGTCAAGACCGGCCTCTGTGGCAAGGGTCCGGCGTGCATCCTCGGACACGCGAAGGGCTTCGGTTTGGCGCCCCGAGCGATACAAGGCAAGCACCCGCAGTGCCCACAGCCGCTCACGCAGCGGGTTCCTCGCCGTGAGATCGGCAAGGTCAGCCGCCGCAGCAGCCTCCCTGCCCGAGAACAGGTCGGCTGCCGCACGGTCCTCCAATGCGCGTACGTGGAGTTCGTTGAGTCGCACGATCTCTGGCTGCAGGAGAGCAGAGTCGTTGATTCCTTCAAATGGTGCTCCCCGCCATATTGTGAGAGCGCCCGTCAGCACCGCGGATGCCTCCTGGGCCTCCGCGGCAGACAGCGCGCCAGCGGCATCTACCGCTTGCTGGAACTGGTGCGCATCGATGGATGCGGGTTCGACAGACAACGAATAGCCGGTTGGTGTTGATGCGATCAGGTTGTCGGGCAGAGCCCGACGAAGCGACGACACATACCCTTGGATCGTCTTGCGTGCAGTGGCAGGGGGTTGCTCGCCCCACAGATCATCGATGATCGTATCGGTGGAAACTGCGTTTCCCGCGCTGCTCACGAGAAGGGCAAGGACGTGGCGCTGCTGGGAACCACCGAGGTCCACCAGTGTTCCCCTCACGGCAACTTCCAGCGGTCCCAAGCAACGGATGTCCATCAACTGAATCTACACAATCGGTTTCACGCGGAGCAACCGGTATCAGCTCAACGAAAGGCTTACCAGCTGCCTGCCGCCCACCTTCCGTGCGCTTACCGGCCTGACAGACGGTGCGTGCATGACGCATGCACGGCTGGCCACATTTACCGCACTCGGGGCCCTCATCGTCGCACTCATCGCCTCGCCAACAAGCGAATCCCAAGCATTGACCGTCGAAGGCGGGACCACTGAGCAGCAGATGCTGGCGGCCCAGGTGCTGGACCGCTTTGCAATGGCCGGCCTTGAGCTTCCACCAATCGCGATCGAGTTCGTTGGACCATCGCTTGAAGCGTGTGGCGGTGCGCGGGCCCGAGCCCACCTCGATTGGGATCCGATCACGGTCTCCGTTTGCTGGGGAGACGAATTCGTCCTGCTTCACGAGCTTGCCCATGTGTGGACGTTCGGTGCGGTGACAGAGAAGCAAGAAGTGGTTTTCATGGGTCTTCGCGCCAACGTCCACGCATGGGCGGATCCTGCAGACCGCTGGGCAGACCAAGGCCGTGAACACGCCGCGAATGTCGTCGCTTGGGGTCTCATGGAGGACCCGCAGGTGGTTGGTCGCACCTACCCGAACGACCGCGCGAGCCTTGTCGAGGCATTCACGGTCCTGACCAAGACCCAACCCCTCCACGCAGAGGGCGGAGGCCCCGTCCTCGTCGACCGCACGGCATTCACCGTCGTTGAATCGCGGCCGATGGTCTCCGGTCGCTAACGCTCAGCGAATCACAACTCAGGAATGGGGATTGCCGAGCGCTCAGAAGCATCGCTACTGATCTTGACGGGTAGACAGGTAGACGGTCGAGGGTCGCTCGGATACGATTTGGCCATGTTCCCAAGGTCTTTCGATCGTGCTTATCGGCGGCTCGTTACCGCGTTCAAGCGACATGGAGATACCGCGAGGAGTCCGGAGGCGATATCCGTGCTCGGAGCTGCTCGTTGGGAACTCGAGTTGGCGCGCACCCACATGGCGGCCGAACGTCGCGCCCTTTCACCGATGCCCAAGAGCGACGTAGGTGTTCTCCGCAGGACTTCCATCTCACCGGACGAACTTGCACGCCTCAGAGTCTTCGGTTCAGGCACCGCGTCCTCATAGATCCCCACCCCGTCTGCCGTCTACCCGTCTACCTGTCTACCTGTCAACCCGTGATGTAACTCTCGAGTTGGGTGATGAGGAAACGTTGCTCATCGATGACGGCCCTGACGACGTCTCCGATCGAGATGATGCCCACCATCTCGCCATCCTCAACAACGGGGAGATGCCGGAATCGGCTGTCCGTCATCGTCTGCATGCAGTTGACGACCGTCTCCGAAGGATGCACCGTCACGGGATCGGCTGTCATGATGTCGGCAACCGGCGTCTCTTTCGACATCCGCGACATGAGGATGATCTTGCGCGCATAGTCGCGCTCGGACACGATCCCGACGAGCTCACCGGCGTGCGTGACAACCACGGCGCCGATGTTCTTTTCCGCCATGAACTCGAGGGCGTTGAACACCGATGCGTCGGCGTCGATGCTCCAAACATCGCCGCCCTTGTCATCGATGATGTGCTGGACCGTCTTCTTCATGGCTACTCCTTTCGATGAATCTACCAAATCGGAGACCGGAAGTCAGACGGTCGGTGAACGCGAATCTGTCATAGGGGCTGCCCATACTGTGGAACATGAGCACTTCGACCGCAGCGCAAAGCTGGATCGAGGACTCGGCGCCAGACGACTCCGGTCGATCTGACTTCCCTCGACTTCCCTACGAGTCCGAGACCTTCGCCGTACCCGATGGAGCGGGTCACGCGATCCCGATCGGCCTCGACACCATGGATCCCGGTCCCGAACTGGGTGCCATCCTCGCCGAGATCGACCTGGACATGATGTCGGGCTACGACAGGGTCGTCGTCCTGCGTGCCCACCAGCGCATGGTCTCCCACCACCAAGCGAAGACTTGCGATGCGATGGTGTCCATACATACGGCCATGGGCGATCTGTACCGTGAACTGGCCGAACACGACATCGCCGGTATCTCGGCCTCTGAGATCCGGTGCGCGCTCAATCTCACTCGCCGATCAGCGGACGTGGAGCTGTCGTTTGCGCTCGAGCTTGCGCGACGCGTGCCGAAGGTGCTGCAGGCGCTGTTCACGGGTTCCTTGGATCTACGGCGCGCAAAGACGATCGAGCGAGGCACGATCCATCTCTCCACCGCGATCGCCCAGAGCGTCGTGGAGCGGGTGATAGAGGATGCGCCGGACATGACCACCGGACAACTCGCAGCCCGAATCCGCAAGCTCTGCATCGAGGCCGACCCCGCCGATGCCCTCGATCGCTACCTGCGATCCGTGGCGGATCGCAGGATCGTCACCGACCCAACAGTCGACGGCACGGCGAGCCTCTCCGGTGAGAACCTGCCGCCCGACCGGGTCGCCATCGCTGCGAGCCGCATCAACGCGATCGCGAGGTCACTGCGCGGCAAGGGAGAGTCCCGCTCAATGGATCAGCTTCGTGCGGACATCTTCCTCGATCTTCTCTCCGGCGAGGCCACCGGGACGGCACCCGGCCGCGGAAAGGGCACCGTGCATGTCACCTGCGATCTCGGGACGCTCGCAGGACTCACCGATCACGCCGGGGACCTTGCCGGGTACGGTCCGGTGGTCGCCGACATCGCACGCCAGCTCGCTGATGCCAACCCCGATGCAGAGTGGCGCTGGACGATCACCCATCCCGAGGAGGGACACCCGATCGCAGCCGGGCTCACTCGACGGCGGCCGACCGCCGCGCAACGGCGTCAGATCGAACTCCGCGACCCGACATGCACCTACCCCGGCTGCCGAATGCCGTCCCAGGATTGCGATATCGACCACATCGCCCGTTACGCAGACGGAGGAGTCACCTGCCCGTGCAACAACACCCCCAACTGCAGACACGACCACGCTCTCCAGAACCACGGATGGACTTATGAACGGCTGCCGAACGGCATGTACGTGTGGAGGAGCCCGTTCGGTCACACCTACTCGACGTGGCGGGCTCCACCCTGATAGCGTCGTACCGTCCACCTTCAATCGATACCCGGGAAGCCATGGAGTTCCAGAATCTCATCGTCGACACGTCGACCGAGGTCGCGACCCTGACGCTGCACCGACCGGACTCGCTCAATGCTCTGACGCTCGGCATGATGCACGAACTCGAAACCGCTGCCACGCTGATAGCCGGGTCGGACGCCCGCACCGTCGTCGTCAGTGGCGCCGGTCGCTCCTTCTGCGCCGGCGTCGACATCACCGCGCTCGGCGAGCTGGGAACGGCGTCTTCGGATGAGGACACGTATGAGGCCTTCCGGTTGGGTGGGAGGATGGCCGACAAACTCGAGGGCCTGCCGCAGGTCACCGTCGCTGCGCTGCATGGACACGTAGTGGGTGGTGGCTTGATCCTCGCCGCGGTGTGCGACCTGCGGGTCGCTGCATCGGACACGATGTTCGCCATCCCCGAGATCGACCTCGGCATCCCGTACGGCTGGGGCGGCATCGACCGCCTCGTCCGAGAGATCGGCCCGGCACGCACGAAGGAGTACGTGATGACGGGTCGCCCCTTCTCCGCCGATGAAGCTCTGGCAGCGGGCTTCATCAACCGTGTCGTCGAGCCAGATGACGTTGTCCGCGTGGCCCACTCGCTCGCTGCAACGATCGCTTCCAAGACGAACGTCGCTGTCAAAGTCACGAAATCCCATGTCGCCGAGGTGCTGGGAGGCGACCACTCGCGCGACGACGCCCGATCTGCCGTTGACGCGCTTCGTGACGCCGAAGGCGCTGCTGCGCGAAGTGCCTACCTGCAGTCAAACGACTGAGGACCTCACCCGTCGGGATGCGTCGGGCGCTTCTCCAGACCGGCTGCCTCGTAGCAGGCGTCGATGAGTTCCATACCCCGCACACCGTCCTCAGCAGTCGTCGGGAAGGGACTCCCGAATGCAACGGCATCGCGGAACGCAACAAGCTGGCTGACATAGGTCGAGCCCGGTAGCACTGGATGACGGGTCATCGTCGAGGAGGACAGCACGCTGAGAGAGGCTCCCCGCTGGGGTGCGACAGGATTGCTCACCAGCATCGATGCCTCCGTCCCGATGACCGTGAGGGATGCCGTGTGCCCCTCGTTCGGACTGATCATCGATCCGTGGATCGAGCCGGTGACGTCGGACGGCCACGAGAGCTCCGCAGACATGGAACCGTCGATGCCCGGGGCGGGGCACTCGGCGTGGGCATCCTCGACCGTGGGCTCCCCGGGCACCAGCCAACGAACCCAGCTCGCCGGGTAGCACCCGATGTCCATCATCGAGCCGCCACCGAGTGCGAGGTCCCATCGGATGTCCGACCGCGGAATCGCCGATGCCGAGACCTCGAACACGCCCTCGACCCGCTCGATGCGACCGAGAACACCGGAATCGACGATCGACTGCATCTGGGAGACGAGGGGGTGATAGCGCCAATGGAAAGCCTCCATGACCACGCGGTCCGAGTCCCTCGCGGCCTCCGCGATCAGTGCCGCGTCCTCCGCGTTCGCAGCGAACGGCTTCTCACAGAGCACATGCTTGCCCGCCTCGATGGCGGCGATCGCCCACTTGCGGTGCAGCGACGCCGGCGTCCCGATGTAGATGGCATCCAATCCATCGTCGGCGATCAGTTCCTCGTAGGAATCGAGGACTCGGGGCACGGACCAGCGCTCTGCTGCCTCACGGGCTCGAACGGACGACCGAGCCGCCACCGCTGACACCTCGACCCCGGGAACGCTCGCGGCCGGTTCAACAACCGCCCCCTCGGCAATTCGCGAAGCTGCCAACAATCCGATCCGCACATCCACTTGCTGTCCTTTCCACCGGTGACTCGCAGTATCGCGCAACCACAACTCGACCCGATCACGCGGTGTCAGATTGCCCTGCCGGTCGGGGCTTTCCGTCGCGAGAACAGTTCCCCTACACTCGCCGGTCATGCCAGCACGCGTCCGCCGCATCGGCCTTGCCCTCATCGCCATCATCGTGATGGCGACGGCTGCGCCCGCGTTCGGCGCCGGAGAGACGATCAAGGGCACGCTCACGACCACCATCGACGATGAGCGCGTTGCGGTCGAGGGTGTCTCGATCACGGTTGCGCAGGACGGGGCCGACATCGGTTCGGCGACATCCGACGCCGATGGGAAGTGGGAGATCGCAGTTCCGGGCGCTGGCACGTATGAAGTACTCCTCGATCCATCGACACTGCCCGAAGGGGTCGCGCTCACGGATCCCGATCGATCGGTCCTTCCCGCGGTCGAGGTTTCGGAGGGAAAGAACAAGACCGTGATCTTCGCTCTCGGCGAGGGGACGACCACGTCGGTGTCGACATACGAACGCGTCGGAACGCTCTTCGTCGCAGGCCTCAAGCTCGGCGCAGTGATCTCACTGAGCGCCGTGGGTCTGTCCCTTGTCTTTGCGGTCACCGGCCTGGTCAACTTCGCTCACGGCGAGATGGTGACACTCGGTGCGGTTCTCGCCTACTTCTTCAGCACATCGAGCGCCGGTCCGCGCTGGCCTCTCATCGTTGCTGCGATCCCCGCAATCCTCCTTGCCGCAGCATTCGGTTGGGTCCAGGATCGTGGCCTGTGGCGTCCGTTACGTAAGAAGGGCATGGGGCTGATCTCGATGATGGTCGTGTCCATCGGACTCTCCTTCGCGCTGCGACACCTCATCCTCGTCATCTTCAGCGGGCAGCGGCGGCTCTATCACGATTTCACCGGACAGCGCCCCATCGACATCCTCGGTATCCCCGTCGTGCCGAAGCATCTCGTGACGATCATCGTCGCCCTTGTCGTGCTCGGGGGCATAGGACTGTTCCTCCAGACCACGAAGATGGGGACCGCACTCCGAGCCGTATCCGATGACCCGGACCTGGCCGAATCCTCCGGCATCAATGTTGACCGGGTGATCACTCTGACATGGGTGCTGGCGGGCGGCCTTGCCGCTCTGGGTGGGATCTTCTTCGGGGCCAACGAGGCCGTTCAATGGGATATGGGGTTCCGTCTGCTGCTGCTCATGTTCGCTGCGGTCGTCCTTGGCGGACTCGGTACGGCCTATGGAGCGATGCTTGGTGGATTCGTAGTGGGTGTCGCCGTCGAGATGAGCACGCTGTTCGTCCCGAGCGAGCTCAAGAGTGCCGTCGCGCTGGCTCTGCTCGTTGTGATGCTCCTGATCCGGCCGCAAGGACTTCTGGGCCAGAAGGAGCGGATCGGCTGATGGACATCCTCGAGATCCTCCGCGACGGCGTCCTCGCCATGATCGGTCCGGTGACCGCGGCCTATGCGATCTCGGCCATCAGCCTCAATCTTCAGTTCGGGTACACGGGCCTGCTCAACTTCGGTCAGGTGGCATTCATGCTCGTCGGGGCATACGGAACTGCCATCACCGTCGAATTCGGTGGACCTCTCTGGCTGGGCGTGATCATCGGTCTACTTGCCGGCGTACTGCTTGGGCTGTTGCTGGGGCTCCCCACGCTCAGGTTGCGCGCGGATTATCTCGCCATCACGACGATCGCCGTTGCTGAAGCCATCCGACTGATCGTGCGATCTTCGTGGGCCGAACCGATCACGAACGGTGTGTTCGGCATCCAGGGTTTCGCCTCCGCGTTCTTCGACATGAACCCATTCTCGGGTGGGGAAACCTACGGATTCGGCGCCTGGGTGGTGACAGGGCGCAGACTGTGGCTCATGGTCGTCGGGTGGCTGCTCGTCTCCATCATCATGCTGTTCATGCGTCGACTCATCCGGAGTCCGTGGGGCCGGGTTCTCAAGGCCGTACGCGAGGATGAAGATGCCACGCGCTCCTTGGGAAAGGATGTCTTCGGATACAAGCTTCAGTCCCTCATGATCGCAGGGGGCATCGGTGCAATCGCTGGCATATTGCTTGCATTCGACCAGCAGAACGTCACACCCGATGCCTATCTGCCACTCATCACTTTCATCCTGTATGTGATGGTGATCCTGGGCGGAGCAGGAACGATCATCGGCCCGCTCGTCGGGGCGTTGCTCTTCCAGTTCCTTTTCTTCACGTTCGATGCGGTGATGGCTTCGGCACAGGCAAACATCGGACTGATCAACAACATCATGACGCCTGCCGAAGCGGGTCAGGTCAAACTGATCCTCGTT
>JBDLIR010000021.1:0-12349 GCA_039714815.1 Actinomycetota bacterium
CGTCGTCATCGTCATCGTCGTTGGAGCCGCTGTCGTCGTCGTCGTCGTTGGTGCCGCTGTCGTTGTCGTCGTCGTTGGTGCTGCTGTTGTCGTCGTCAGAAACCCGGTCAGGGTTCTTGATCCTTATCTGACCGTCCTCGAGTTCAGCTTCGAACTGGATGCGACGATCACCGCTGCGAAAGTCCACTTCAACCTCGACGCCCGATGCTTGCTCAATCTCGACACTCCATCCCACCGCGGGGACTGCGGCGACGATCGAGAGACTTGTGGGTGAGACGCCGACGGTGACAGTTCCACCATCTCCTGCCTCGTACGTCACGGTTGTCGCGCCGTCGCCGTTCGATGGAACGGTGGTCGATGTGGCGGATGGCATCGACGTCGATGTGGTCGACGGTAGGGATGTCGTGGTCGACGGTAGGGAAGTCGTGGTTGACGGTAGGGAAGTCGTGGTTGACGGTAGGGAAGTCGTGCTCGACGGTATGGAAGTCGTGGTCGGGTTAGATGTCGTGCTCGACGGTGTGGAAGTGGAGGTCGGGGCAGCCGTCGTGCTGCTTGTGGTCGATGTCGTTTCGACCGCGGCCAGACTGACGCCAACGGCCATGAGTACCCCCAAGATGCTGGCGATCGAGATTGCTGAGAATCTGTTGAACATGGTCGAGCCTCCTGTTTGGGCTGAAGGATTCACGTAAGAATGCGGGAACCAACCTTCGGAAGTCCTCCGTCAAGGGTTAGAGAAGTCTCAATTCTCCGAATCGGCCACCGTGGGGCCGGTTCTGGCTGGTCCTGTCCCAGCGATCGGCAGGACGACCCTTGCGACTGTCCCCGAGGGTTCGCCTGAGTACCATTCGGCACTTCCACCGGCCGCCTCAGCCGTTCTCCTGACGATGTCGACTCCCAGTCCCGTCGACGACGTTCCGCTCGCACCGCGCTCAAGCAAGCCAGAATCGCTGAATCCGGTGCCCTCGTCAGCAACGACCAGTTCGATCTTTCCCTCGTCGGCCCTATCAAGGGTCAGGCGATACGGTGTTCCTGCCGGCGTGTGTGCGAAGATGTTGCCCAAGAGAGCATCGACAAGTGCGACGAAGTCAGCACCGCTCCCATACACCCGGCATCGGTCGGGTTCAACGTCGACACGCCACGTGCGCCCCTGGTCCTCAGCCAGTGATCCCCAGAACGAGGCTCGCTCGCGAACGATCGCCGCGAGGTCGGTAACGGCTTCTGCCCCCTCGCGAACAGGGCGGCGGGCCTCGTGGATAACATGGTCGACGACCCGCTCGAGCGCATCGACATCGGCCTGCAGACGCGATGTGTCAACGCCTTCTCCGAGTGCTTCGATATCGAGTTTGAGCGCCGTCAGGGGCGTTCGCAACCGATGTGACAGGTCGGCTGCTGTCTCCCTTTCGTGTTCCATCAGCATGGCCACCTTCTCGGTCAAGGTGTTGAAGGCAACGCCCACCGCAGCCAGTTCGCTTGGACCTGATGGCCGCACCTCCACCGTAAGTTCTCCCTCGCCAAGCCTATTCGTTGCATCAACCAGGTCGGCGACAGGCTGGACCACCGCCCTGCCGATTCGGTCGGCGACGATGAACGCGAGCGCAATGAGAACGATCCCGAGAGTGCCGAGGATGACCCATGCCGAGGCGACTCCCCGACGGAGCGCACTGTCGGGGACATCTACGACCACTACCCACGTATCGCTCGAACCGCGAATGACGGGCACGATGACGGCTGCGCCTCCGTCGAGCGGCTGCCGATATGCCAAACCTTTGCTACGAGCCGCAGAGAGGTCGATGCCCTTCGGCAGTTCCGGTCCGAGAACGGAACCATCTCCGAGCGCCACGGAGGTCTCGGCGTCTGCTGACAATGTGGAGGCGAGAATCGTAATCGATTCGACGCTTCCGTCGGCTGTGGAGGCGAAGCGTGCCACCGTTTGGGCCTCGCGCTCGGCGGCAGCCATCGCACGGTCGTCGGCGAGATCACGGATGAGTATCCCGAGTGGGAACACGAAGGCAAGAACGACGATCGAGGTGATCGAAAGGGCATACAGGGTGAGCCAGCGTCTCACGAATCTGGTTCTACGAGTTTGATGCCAACACCGTGAACGGTTCGAAGGTAGCGGGCGGTTGCTGCGGTTTCCCCGAGCTTTCGGCGAAGCACAGACAAGTGGACATCAACGGTCTTGTCCGCACCGCCATACGGCTGGTTCCACACTTGAGCGAGGAGTTCGCGCTTCGACACGACGATACCCGGGCGCTCCGCGAGGTAAGTAAGGAAATCGAATTCCCTGCGCGTGAGATCGAGAGTCCTTCCTGACATGGACACGACTCGCTCGCCGACGTCGATCCTCAAGTCACCGACCTGCACCGATCTTGCTCCCCCGTCCCCCGCGGTCCTGCGCAGGATCGCCTCGATTCTGGCCTCGAGCTGGGCACCGGAGAAGGGCTTGACGATGTAGTCATCTGCGCCATCACGGAGTATCCGAACGATCTCTGTTTCATCGTCACGAGCAGTCGCAACGACAACGGGTACGGCACTCACCGACCTGATCATCTTGAGAACCTGGGCTCCGTCTAGATCTGGAAGTCCGAGGTCGAGCACCACGACGTCGAGATCCCCTTCCGCGGCTCGCTGGATACCTTCCATTCCTGAAGTGAGCGCTTCGACTGAGTGTCCAGAATCGGCAAGAAACCTTGCAAGGGCCTGGCGAATCGACTGCTCGTCTTCGATGATCAATACGGACACCATGTGGGCATCCTATCTCCTCCCCCAAGCCGCGTTCGGCCGGATAGGAGAACTTTAGAAACACCTAACCATTGCGGGAGAGTTCTATATCTAGGACAGCGCGATAATCGCGTCATGCCGAGTTGGTTCAAGCTCATCGCGGGTTGGGTGTTCATCGCCGTGGTCGCCCTCGGTTTCTCGTGGGGGGCGATTGCACAGGTCCGCCATCAGGTAGAGCAGCCGAGCACGGTGATTCTTCCATCGAACGTTTTTGAGGCAGCGGTCTCGAGTGACGACGGTTCCGAACCTTCATCTCCAACGACCGCGCCGACTGATGTCGCGTCGGTCGATACGACTGTCGCGCCGTCAACCAGTACCACTGCGACCATCGGGCCAGACATCGAGGATGGGGCCGGAGTCTCCCCGGACACCTCGATTGCGCAATCGGGCAGTGACCCGCAAACACAGCCGACCTCGACGACGGAGGCGAGGCCGACTTCACCGACCACGACTTCACCGACCACGACCTCGCCGACCACGACTTCACCCACGACGACCTCGCCCACGACAACGTCTTCTACGACCACTTCATCCACGACGACATCAACCACAGCGGCGGTGGTGACGCAGGTTTCGACGTACGATCTCACCGGTGGCGTGGTAACGATCAGCCACTCGCCTGGTGTTGTCAACCTCGTGGGAGCCAGCCCCAAGGCTGGTTTCGAAGCTGAGGTCAACAAAGCTGGACCCAGCGAGGTGAGGGTGACATTCGAAAGTGACGACCACGTCTCCGAGTTCCGCGCCGAGTGGGAGGATGGCGAACTCGACATCGAGAAGAAAGAGATAGAGGGCGACGGCGACGGAGAGTGATCAGGGTTCGGGTGGTCGTGTGGCGTCGATTCGGTGGGTCCAGGTGTGGTGTTTTCGGCAGAGGAGTTGGCAGTTGTCCATGTTGGTTTCGCCTCCGTGGGCCCAGTGGATGATGTGGTGGACGTCTGCCCACGATGCGGGGGTGCTACATCCTGGCCAGACGCATCCGCCGTCTCTGAGTTCGAGTGCTCGTCTGAGGGCTGGTGGGATGGTGCGGGTGCGGCGTGCGACGTCGATCGGTTGGCGGTCGCCGTTGGTGATGATGCGTACGATGCCTGCGTCACATGCCCACCGCTGTAGCGTTGATGGGTCGATGGCGTAACCGTCGAGTTCGGGTAGTTGCTTCCTGGTCCCTGTGAGGATCTCGTAGGGGACGGTGACGGTGATGTGGGGTTTCTCTCCACCTGATGTTGCAACGGTGGTGTTGTGGTCGAGCCAGAACTGGTGGATGCCGACCGTGGCGTCTGCGAGGCGTTCATAGATCGACCTGTTGTCGTTCCCGTCGATGTAGGAGCGTTGGGCGTATCCCTGTAGTGCGGTGTTGATCACGTGACCATCGGCAACACCGAAGCTGGCATGCATGTCCCATCTGCCCCGATATGACTGGTTGAAGAACAGTTCGCGGGTCTTTGCGTCGTGTTGGGCGTCGGCGAGTGCGGTGTCGTAGTCGACCTCTTGTTCCCATTGCGATACAGCAACACGGAGATCTTTGGTGTCACCGTGCACGGCGATGTCTAGCAGGGCTGTTCCCTGGTCTGCGAACTCGTCCGGGTGGCGGTCGCGGGTCATGGCGAGCAGTTTCACACCAGACGACACGATGTTCCCGACCACGGCTTCGGCTGCGACCTTGGGCATGTGAGCCAACGCCCGCGCGGTCTTGACCGTGCCTGACGCTTCACGGGCGGTCATACGACACATGTGGCGCAACCATTGCGTGACCGAGAGCGCATGGATCGTTTCGGTGACCCGGCGCCGGTCGACCTCATCGGTCAACACCAACAGCCGCGCATTCGCCGTATCGCACGCTGTCTTTGCGTCGATCGTTGCCTGCAACAGGTCATCATCGAACATCGCATCGACCTCAGCCAACAGATCCTGATACACAGAACCAGAGGTGTCAGCAGGTGCATCGGAGAGGCGGTTCGTATCCATACCCACAAGGTATCAACCCCCTACGACACAAACCGCTATAACCAACCCTAACTAGAGATAATTATGTATTTATGGCCAGATCGTCGAAGACGCTGCGGTGGTGCGAAACTCACCCACCACCGGTTGAGGCGTTCATCTCGGCGCAGGTCAACTGGTTCGCTCCCAGGAAGTCCTCCATATAGGTGATCTGATCAGGTGTTGCACCGTCGAATCGGATCGTCGACACTGGCGTGTCGTAGTCCCAGAAGGCCTGAGCGATGCCGTCTGTGGCTTTGGCTTCCAAGATGGATCCGTCGCCCAGCTCGAATGTCACGATGTCGGCCGATGGTGGGAGACCCCACACGCTTGCCAGGTACCCGATGGGGTCGCCACAGCTGCCGGAACCACCGATGCCGAATGTGAGCAGATCCGCAAACGCTTCTGCCGAAGGTGCGCATTGAGCGCCCCCTCCGCCATTGACTGATGAATAGTCCCAGAGGCAGAAGAACGGCTCCTCACCATCCTCGAATCCGTCTCTGGAGGTGAAGAGTCCGTGCGTCGTTCCGTCAGGCAGTTCGCTCCAGGAAACTAGTCGGGCTGTTCCAGGGACTAACGCTGAAGGCCCGACCAGCGCCTCAAACTCCTCGTCGGAAATGGGAGTGCCCGACGGGAACTCCGGACTCACGTTCTCGGCTGAGTCGACAGGCACTGTGGTCGAAGCCGGCCCATCCGTGGCAGTATCCGGCTCTTCGAAGGGGTACGTGCTCACCCACACATCCCACCCATCTCCGACGTCCTTCTCCACAAGCAGCCGCCCCACCTGTTCGAGATCGACCAGGTAGTAGTTCGCCAACCACTCAACCTCCTGAGTGTCGAGGGGGAACTCGACACCCATCATCTCCAAGGTCTGCTGTACGGTGTCCGTCGTATCGGATTCAGCGATGAGCCTGGAGTCGATGAGCCATTGGTGCAGTGCCTCGACGTCGGGGAGATCCAGATTGGGTCCCGGCAGTCGGTGAAGCACGGGGAAGGTGAACGCAACGGTTCCATCCGATGTCGGAACGACGCCCGCCATACGGATTCCCGAGTTGTCCGATGCCGGGGGAGCGGTGTCTACGACCACGTTTTCGGGAAGCACTGCCAGATTGAGCGGTACCTGGGTCCATGTCGACAGATCGGTCGTTGTGAAGATTCCGAGGGACAATTCGGCGTTCGTGGCCTCATCTCGATCAACCCCTGGAAACTGGGCTAAGGGTGTTCCGTATCCGATGTAGGAATCGTCCGCCCACACCAACCCGGTGAGGTACGCCTCCGCACCGGTGTCGGGGACGATGGTCCAGTCGAGGCCATTCGGAGAGGTCCACAGCAGCTGGAATGACTCGTTGCAAACGCCCTCTCCGACGACGCTGTGTCCGCCAACGATCACGATCTCCGGGCCGAAGGCCACGGCAGTGCCGTCCACCCAGCTCTGCAGACCGCCGAGTTCGCACGTCCCTGTGCCATCCATGGGTGCTGGAGCCAGGTCCTCGATGGGCAGGTCGGGACGGGGAAGGGTCATAACACGCCACTGATCGGAGTTGGGATCGTACATGTGAACCCTTGGCGAGTCGTTGGAAACGGAATCAGGGCCGAGTTCGCCTTTACGAACGTCGTTCAGGTTCTCGATCGCAACGATCGCCCCATCCGCGCTGACATCCAGGGTCTCGATCATCTGGCCGGGCTCCCCATGGAACAACGACCATGTCTCCCCACCGTCGGTGGACTTCCAGATGGAATTGAACTTGAGTCCGATGAGATCGCCTGTTGCCTCTAGGCGTCGTAGCGCTGAGAAGTCGTCGAATGGGGATGCGACGACGGGAGTGGCTGGCGAGTCCACCTGCTCTTGCACGTGGATCGTTGTCGCCGTCTGCTCCTGGGAACCTGTGACCGGGGTGTCAGCGGCTTCGGTACCGCGGAGGGCGAAAGCCCCCGCACCGGCAATGAGCACGACAGCCGCTGCTGCGGCAACAACTCGCAGCGACCGTGTGCGCCCAACGAGTCCTGTGATAGGTGCGCCTTCATGCCCGCTCACTGCCTGGCGAACTTCGTCGGACGCTTGGCGGAGTCGTTGGTCAAGAGTCATTGGGATCCTCCAGAATGGCGAGGCGGCGGGCGAGTGTCTTGCGGGCACGCCGGAGATGGGTGCGGACGGTTTCGGGGGACAGATCGAGGATCGAGGCGACATCGTCGAGAGAGAGGTCCTCGAGATAGAACAGCGCGATGACCTGGGCCTGGCGCTTCGGTAGTCGTCTGACGGCTCGCCACACGTCGGTGGATTCTGCACTCAGCTCGGGCGGTAGCTCCTCGGAACGCACGAGCTTGGGGAGCGCCTTGGCTTCCACAACTCGTCGACGGATCGCAGATACGGACCGATTCGCGACGGCTCTGCGTACCCATGCGCCAGGCTTGTCGTACTTGCCGATCTCGTCCCAACGCCGATATGCCGCGACGAATGCATCCTGTGCGAGGTCCTCTGCTGCGAGGCGACTGCCTGACAGTGCATACGCAAGGCCGACTACCGCCTCGAATTCGAGTCGGTAGAAGCTATGGAAATCAGGGATCGCGCGGAGGACCGGTATGTCGGTTTCTCTCGTGTCCCCTGGCTCTGCCATCTGTGTCTTTGCTTGGTTGTTCACACCGGTTACTCGCTTGAGATGCCAACAGGGGGTTACATGATCTTGTCGTTGCTCGCCTGGGCCTCTCCAGCAGCGTTGGCCGCCGGGCGCCTGGTTTGCATTCGGAACACGAAGATCGCTAGGAGGCCTGCGACGAAGCCGAGGGCGATGATGTGATACTGCCAGGCCATGAGGTTCGCCAGGAACCTGTGCTTGGCGGAGATCAACACGACCTTCGGTTCACCGAATCTCCTGGTCAGATCGGCCTCCTGGGCTTCGGTGAGCACGCCTGTAGTCGTTTCCGTGAAACCGTCGAGAGATGGTCTGATGTCGATCGAGGGAAGCGGCCGGTGGGGATCCCTGCCGATGTCGAGGTCGTGTCGGTCGACCCAGTTGTACCCGATGAGGCCGACCGTGCCAGCTTGATTTCCGCAACTGCTCACACCGAAGATGCCGAGACCCTCGCCGTGCATCTGCGGACCCAGGTGGGCTGGCGGCGTGCCCCAGTATCGGGTGACGACCGACACCGTGCGGGGGCTGATGAACACGAGACCTGGCGATCCGGCGATGTGCTCCTGTTCATACACACCCGCGGCGGTGGAGCCGGTGAGTTCCGGGATCGGTTCGCCCGGTGCGATGTCATCGATGTGAGGAGGCGGAATCGAGCTACACGACCACGCGGGCGCAGCGATAGCGAATGCGAGAGCAACAAGTGCTGCGGCAATCGGCATCCATAGCTTGAGTGCACTCCCTCTCATCCTCGGAACGGTACCGGAGACGTCACAACATACTGATTTCCTGGACCCAGGTGCATCAAGGGATATGACACATAGAAGGAACAGTTGTTCCACATATGAGTGATATGTGGTGGTCTGTCACCGTGGAGTTGGTTCATCCACACGCGGAGCTTGGTTGCAACGGGCAGGGGCGGGTCAGTTGTCTCCTCGCCAGCAGGTGACCTCGTACCCCGGGTTGCCTCCGTCTCTGAAGGGTCCTCGAGCGACGATTCCGTCGGCGGGCAGGTTGTTGAGCGGTATCCCTGCGTTGGAGCCGCTCCCGGGTTGTTCAACCACGATGATGACGTCTGACGCCGTCCGTCCTATGCGGAAGGTCGTGTAATCGTTGGGGTGGACCTCTTCGGAGGCACTCGGACCGAGGGGGCCGACGATGTATGGATCCGCATCGCCATACGCGATGGAGCACGCGACCTCATCAGAACTCATGTCCCCATAGAAGCCGACGCGGCTCTCAGAAGAACACGACGCCGCGGCAGTCGAGAACACGATCATGCCGATCAACAGACGGAGACCCATCGACGCACCTCCTACGTGGCATGCCAATCATATGCCCAACGCTGAATTGTGGGGAGCTTGGACGTGCAGCGTGAGAGCAGTTGGACTGGCCAGAATCATCCTACGTTTCTGGGCCAGAGTATGGGTTCAGTGCACCCGGGTGCGCGCGGCCTCGATGAGACGGTGTGCCCTGCGGATCGCCGCTCTTGCCCGGTTGATGCGAACATTGGTCAGTCCGTAGTGTGCTTGATCCTTGTAATCAGCGAGGTCGCGCAGGGCTCTTCCGAGTGCCGCGTCGCTGGTGACGCCCTCCAGATAGCCGGCCGCTTCCCTGTGGTCAGACCCTCTGTAGCGAGAGCCTGTAAGCGAGCAGCAGATCGCATCCGCTGCAGCGATCCCGGCGAGCACGGCATTCCCGGTAGCGACGGTTGCCTCTGACCCTGTTTCATCGCTGAGCACGAGTTCGGCGACATCGAGGTACTGCTGTGCCTGTTCCAACCTTGTTCGGGCATGGTGCGCCGAGCACGGCGCGCGCTTGCTCCGGCTCATCGGGCCATGCTTCGACCGACTGGGAGTTCGCGAATCTCGGTGCCGACGAGGGTTCGGGCATCCCGTTCGAGAGATGCGATGAGCGGTTGCTGTTCGGTTACGGCCTCGCCGAACTCGGATTCGCTCAGGTCGACGATCTGGACCCGGTTGCCAGATGCCGTCTCGACTTCACGGGCAAGCGACCCGACCTGCTCGGACCACACCGGGTCGTTCTCTTCTACTTCATCGTCACGGATGAGGAGGAGATCGACGTCACTTTCGTCTGTCGCAGTCCTGCGTGCAGCGGAACCGAATAGGGACACGGATACAGGCTGGATCGACCAGTCGGACACGTCGTCTTTGATGGTTGATTCCACATCATCTGGTGCCGAGATGGACGCCATGATGCCCTGAGCCAGCGCGTGGCTCCGGTTCAAGCTGTAGGCATAGGTGCGGCCGACCTGTTGGGCTTCAACAATCCCGTGATCGACGAGACGGCCCACGACGGCGTGGACCTGCGCGTATGAACGCCCCGCGAGCTTGGCCAGCCTGTTGCCAGTGACCGATTCGTGTGTTCGGGCGAGAACCTGGAGTACGTCGGAGTCAACGGTCGCGGAGATCGAGCGCAGCGGATTCTGCCAGTCCATAGTCCCTCAGTTATCGGTATACCGATAATATTATCGGTATACCGATAATACCAGAACGCGTGTCGCGATGGAAGATGCCTGATCGGATACGAGGCACACCACATCTGTGAATCACTTTCGGGGCGTGCGGTGTGTTACATGTGTCCAACGATGACAACAGACCGAGACATCTCCTCCACTGTCTCGTACCTCGACATCTCCCCCGCCCAAAGCGGCGAGGGAGACAAGGACCTGGCTCCTCTCATCTCCGACGTTGAGAACGCGTGCAACACTTCGGGTACTTGTGTTGTGTATATGGGTATGACGGACGAAGAGATCTACGTCAAGTACCGCGACGAACTGATCCGGTATGCGACTGCCCTCGTGGGGCCATCCAATGCTGAAGATGTGTTGTCGTCCGTGGTCACACGCGTGTACCGGTCACGCAGGTCTCTGACAGACGTCGAAAGTCCGAGGCCGTATCTGATGAAGGCGGTCCTCAATGAGTCACTCAACCGGAAGAAGGCCCGGCACGAGGAGACCCTCCGTGATTTCGGCGTCGAACCGCGCCGGAGCCAGCCCGAGGTGCTTGAAGCTGTCGCTGCGTTACCGATGCAGCAGCGTGCGGCGATCTATCTCTCGTTCTGGGGTGGGATGAACAGCACGGAAGTTGGAGAGCTGATGGGGTGCGGGCCCGCGACGGTGAGGCGATATGTGCACCTGGCGAAGAAGAAACTCAAGGCGGTGTTGAGCGATGACGACTGATCACAAGACGATCGAAGCTGCCCGCGCAGCGTTCGAGGACATCCTTGAAGAGGCTCCTCTTGCTCCGTCCTGGCACGCCGCGTCCGGCCAGGTGCAGGTGCAGCGACTCCACCGTGTTGAGAATGAGCGGAGGCCGCTGTTCGTGCTTGTTGGCGCGGCGGCGCTGGTCCTTGCGGTTGTGGGCTCCATCGGAGTGGCGTCTCTCATATTGAGATCTGGACCGGAGCCGGTCGGAAATGACACGGCCGTGACGACGGTCACTCCGGTTCGCGATGTCGCGACTCCGACAACGGTTGTCACAGAATCGACGCCGAGAACAACAGTGGCATCCCCTGAGGTCGTACTTGGCACGGACCTCGGTCCAGAGCCGCAGTTCGACACTTCGGTGCTCGGTGAGGAGGTCGCGCCGGACCGCAGCCGCGATCCATCAGGACTCCTCCGAGACGATGAACTCGCATTGATCTTCGGATCGGATACTGGACAAACGGGTGACCCGCTGTACGTCGGAGAGTCGGGCGGCGTTCACGGCTTCGTCATTCCTGCGATCGTCTCTCCCGGCCTCGATACGGGACTGTGTTTCGTGACGAAATACGACGACTCTCGAACCGGGCGTGCCGCGGCGGGCTGGGCGTGCTTCGGCGCTGTTCGAGGCTCCGGCGGAGATCCGCACATCCAGAGTTTCTACTCGGTGTCGGGAGACCGTCCCGATGACGACGCGATCCTCCTCGCGCATCCGCTTGAGGGCCTGTTCCTCGTGGACGACCCGACGGTTTCCGTGATCGCCATCGAGACCTCCCCCGGTGACGCACAGTGGCAACGTCCGATCGGCGGAGCCGCCCTGTTTGTCATCGACACCGCCGGAGGCGTCGGTCCCTTCACGATCACGGCCTACGACGCAAGCGGCGAGACCATCGCAACCGAACGCTTCACGCCTCCAACCGACTCTGATACCGGTTGACTTTTCTTGCGTCACATACGACCACATATTGTCCGTAATCGACGCAAGAACGGGAAGACGGGGGAGACCACACGCAAAACGACCCGGCCTCGTGCGAGACCGGGTCGTTTCGTTACTACGTACCTATGTAGCTGGGAGGCAATCCCTATGCGGTAGCGTCGGCTCCTGCCTTGGCTTCCTCCGAGGCGATCTCTTCACGGATAGCGTCCATGTCGAGAGCTTCGATCTGGCTGATCAGGTCTTCGAGAGCCTCACCCGGGAGGGCGCCTGGCTGGCTGAAGATACCGATCTGGTCGCGGAAGGCGACGAGCGTCGGGATCGAGCGGATGCCGAAGTTAGCGGCGACTTCCTGCTCGGCCTCTGTGTCGACCTTGGCGAAAACGATGTTGGGGTGCTTCTCCGAAGACGTTTCGTACGTTGGGGCGAACGACTTGCAGGGACCGCACCAGCCAGCCCAGAAGTCGATGAGGACGATGTCGTTGTCCTCGATCGTGGACTGAAGCGTCTCTTTGGTGATGTTGACTGTTGCCATGGACTGGATCTCCATTGTGTGGTGGTTCGGAAGTTCAACAACCCTCACGGGGCTGTTATTCCGATGTGAAGTATATACCCTTAGGGGTATATGTCAATAGGACGTTTGGAACCCGAAGATGGTTCCCACAACTCAGATCGCTCGCGGGCTCGCTGAGCTCGCTGGCGCTCGCGGATCGCTCGCGGGCTCGCTTCCAGATACCAGATCGCTCGCGGGCTCGCTTCCAGATACCAGAGAAGAGACATTCTGGTGTCTGGTGTCTGGTGTCTGGT
>JBDLIR010000022.1:0-11948 GCA_039714815.1 Actinomycetota bacterium
GATGCCAGATGCCAGATGCCAGATGCCAGATGCCAGATGCCAGATGCCAGATGCCAGATGCCAGATGCCAGATGCCAGATGCCAGATGCCAGATGCCAGTGAAGCATCGCGCGTCATGCTTTCTGGAAGCGAGGCGCCAGCCGAGCGATCTGGTGTCTGGAAGCGAGCCTGCGAGCGATCTGGTATCTGGTTTCCGGAAGCGAGCCTGCGAGCGGTCTATTCTGTTCGCCATGCATCAGCCTCGGATCGCGCTTGCCAATCTCCCTACGCCGCTCGAGAGAGCTGAGAGGCTGACCACATCGTGGGGTGGGCCGACGATCTGGGTCAAGAGGGACGACCTCACCGGCTTCGGGATGTCAGGGAACAAGATCCGGAAACTCGAATACCACCTCGCCGCGGCACGTGAGATCGGTGCAGACACGGTCATCACCTGTGGCGCCGTCCAATCGAACCACTGCAGGGCCACAGCGCTCGCTGCAGCCAGGGTCGGTCTGCGGGCGATTCTCTACCTCAGGAGCGATGATGGGCTGCCACCGCACACAGCAACGGGGAACCACTTCCTCCAACGCCTTGCCGGGGCGGAATGCCGCTTCATCACACCGGCGGAGTACGACGAACGCAACGAGATCATGGAGCACGCCGCCACGAAATCCGGCTCCGCCTGGGTCATTCCGGAAGGGGCCTCAGACGCCCTCGGCGCGCTCGCGTTCGCCGCAGCCATGCATGAGATCGCACCACAACTCGACGAGCACCGCATCTCTCATCCGATCGTCTGGCATGCATCGTCGAGTGCCGGGACGACAACGGGCATGGTGCGCGGAGCGGCCGAGGCCGGCCTCGACCTCGAGATCGTCGGTTCGTCGGTCGGCGACCCGGCCGACGACGTGGCCGAGCACGTTCGATCCCTCCTGGCCGAGAGTGCCACCCTTTACGGCGAAGTGCCCACAGGGGTCCCCTGGCGTATCGTCGACGACTACGTCGGCCGCGGTTACGGGCTCACAACACCTGCAGAACTTGCGACGCAGGTCGAAGCGACCCGCCTCACCGGCCTGTTGTTCGACCCTGCGTACACAGGCAAGCTCATCTACGGCTTGAAACAGGAGATCGAACGGGGACGTTTCACACCAAGAGACGACGTCATCTTCTGGCACACCGGCGGCGGATTCGCCGCCCTGGCGCATTCAGACCTGTTGGACAGCTAGGCGGTCAGCGCTTAGGTACCCGGTACTCCGTACGCGGTGCGTGGACGGATCCCCATGCCCGTTCTGCCTCTTTCCAAGGACGAAATGCCAGATACTGAGTACTGCAGATGCCGATGGCTGACGGCTGATAGCTGTGAGCTATTCTGACTCCATGAATCTCACAGTCATCGACCATCCGCTCACCCGCCACTACCTCACCGTTCTCCGGAACAAGGACACCAACCCGCAAGCGTTCAGAGCGGCAGCCAGGGGCCTCACCTACACGCTCGTCATCGAAGCAACGAAGCGTCTCCCGTTGCGGCAGTTCGAGATCGAAACCCCGATGGAGACCACATCTGGCTACGCGGTCGACGACGTTGTGGCTGTACCCGTCCTTCGAGCGGGTCTCGGAATGCTCGATGCGGTCCTCGAGACGATCCCTGGCGTCAAGGTCGGATTCGCAGGTGTTGCACGCAACGAAGAGACTGCCCAACCCCAGGAGTACTACGCCAAACTTCCAGACCTCTCGGATGCGTTCGTGCTGATCTGTGAGCCGATGCTCGCAACCGGAGGGTCGCTCTCGTGGGCTGTAGACAAGGTCAAGGGGTCAGGGGCCAGGTCGATCACCTGTCTCTGCGTTGTGACGGCGCCCGAGGGCGTGAAGCGCATGTACGAGGATCACCCGGACGTCCAGATCATCGCCGCTGCGCACGACAGGGAACTCAACGAGTCGTTCTACATCGTTCCCGGCCTCGGAGACATGGGAGACCGACTCTTCGGGACCCAATGATGACTCCACCGGACGACGACTTCACCGAGGCAGTGATCGCTACGATCGAGGCGATCCCCTGTGGCGAGATATCCACATATGGCGAGATCGCCCAGGAGTCGGGATATCCCGGTGCGGCGCGCGCCGTTGGGAACCTGCTGCGAACGGTCCCAGGGCTGCCATGGTGGCGCGTCATCACTTCCACAGGTCGCCTCGTGCCCGACAAGGAGGCTGAACATGCCAGGCTCCTGCGGGCAGAAGGCGTCAGCGTCATGAAAGGCAGAGTCACGATGAGAGGACGGACATGAGCCACTCGATGGTTGAACTCATTCATAGAAAGCGCGATGGCGGAGCGCTCTCTGCCGATGAACTCGCATGGATAATCCGTGAATACACGGCGGATGTCATTCCCGATTACCAGCTGTCTGCTCTCCTCATGGCGATCGTGTTCAACGGCTTGACCGTCGAGGAACTCTCCGCATGGACGAGGGCGATGCTCCACTCCGGTGAGGTTCTCGACCTTGCGGCCATCGACAAGCCCAAGATCGACAAGCACTCAACCGGCGGCGTCGGGGACAAGATCTCCATCCCTCTCGCACCGATCGTCGCAGCGTGCGGCGTGGCCGTCCCGATGATGTCCGGGAGAGGGCTCGGCCACACAGGTGGCACACTCGACAAGCTCGAGTCGATACCGGGATTCGATGTGATGGTCCCCCCGTCTCAGTTCGAGCGCCAGCTCAACGACATCGGCATGGTGATGGTCGGCCAAACCGAGACTCTCGTCCCTGCCGACAGGCGCATATACGCCCTGCGCGACACCACAGGCACGGTCGAGTCTGTTCCGCTGATCTCGTCGTCGATCATGTCGAAGAAGCTCGCTGAAGATCTCGACGGTCTGCTTCTGGATGTGAAAGTCGGCAAGGGGGCATTCATGAAGACGGTCGCCAAAGCCGAGGAGCTCGCCAGGACGATGGTCAGCCTCGGGAGAGCCGACGGAACCCCTGTGACTGCGATACTCACCAATATGGATCAACCGTTGGGTCGAGCCGTCGGCAACGCAAACGAGATGGTCGAGTCCGTCGAGGTTCTCCGAGGTGAGGGCCCTGACGACATCCGCGAGCTGACCTTGCGTTTCGCTGCTGAGATGCTGGTTCTCGCGGGTGAAGACGATCCGGAAGCAGCCAGAGACAGAGTCGATGAGGCGGTGACTTCGGGAGCTGCACTTGACGTGATGATGCGTCTCACGGCGACACAGGGCGGGGACGCAAGCTACATCGAGGACCCATCGAAGTTCGAGATCGCACGTAGAACTCACGTGATCGAGTCCGAGAGCGACGGCTGGGTCGAAGCATGCGACGCGTTCGCCATCGGAACGGCGGCAGTTCGCCTCGGTGCCGGCAGGGCAAAGAAGGAAGACAGTGTCGATCCGAGCGTCGGGTTCATGATCGAAGCCAAGATCGGCGATCGTGTCGTCAAGGGGCAACCTCTGGCCACCGTTTCGTACCGTGACGACTCGAGATTGGACGCCGCCCTGACGCTCGCTGCGCCCGCTTGGACGATCGTCGACCATGAAACCCACCCGTCAGACCTCGTGATTGGAACGATTACATGAACTACGAAGAGATCACTCAAGCCGCAGCGTTCATCGCCGATGCAACAGGATCACCGTCTCATGATGGCGCCCTCGTGCTCGGCTCCGGCCTCGGAGACTACGCCGCGTCCCTGCCGGACGCGATCGTCGTCCCGTACACGGAGATCCCCGGCTTCCCCGTGCCCCAGGTCGTTGGCCACGGTGGTTCCCTGATCAGCGCACCGGTGGGAGACGGCC
Organism: Actinomycetota bacterium; assembly: GCA_039714815.1. GTDB lineage: Bacteria > Actinomycetota > Acidimicrobiia > Spongiisociales > UBA5794 > JAMBLL01. Next base: position 3,779 of record JBDLIR010000022.1, read on the forward strand.
GGATTCTCGTCCTCTCCGGCAGGGTCCACACGTATGAAGGATGGGCGATGGACGCGGTCGTGTTCGGTGTCCGCACCGTTGTCGCCGCAGGCGCCAAACGGGTGATGCTCACCAACGCTGCGGGGGGCGTGAACGCCTCCTACTCCCCCGGGGATCTCGTCATCATCGACGACCATCTCAATCTCACCGGCCGCAACCCTCTTCTCGGCGCAAACGACGACAGGCTCGGGCCGCGGTTCCCCGACATGTCAACGGTCTACACGCCGGGCCTGCGCTCAGAACTCGCCGGTGTCTTCACCGCCATAGGGATACCGCCCCACGAGGGCACATACGCCTGGTTCCTTGGACCCACCTACGAAACGCCTGCTGAGGTTCAGATGGCCAAGGCGATGGGGGCAGACCTCGTTGGCATGTCCACGGTGCCTGAAGCGATCGCAGCGAGGCACATGGGCGCACAAGTCGCAGGGATATCGCTCGTGACCAACCTGGCAGCGGGTATCTCAGCAACGCCGCTGTCGCACGACGAGGTCACCGAAACCGCTGCGCAGGCGAAAGCGACCTTCACCGCAGTGCTCGATGCGTACCTTCCGACCTTCGTGTCGGGCCCGCCCGTCTGAGCTTTTTGAGTGTCCGCTCAAAGTCCGTAACATACGGGGAACTGCTACGCGTACCCGCCATTGAAGGAGCCGCATCATCATGAACATCGCGGTCTGTGTGAAACAGATCCCCGACCCGGCAACGCCCTATCAACTCGACAGCGAGAACCACTGGGTCGTTCGTCCAAATGACCAGGTGCTCGACGATACGGATCGAGTCGGCATCGAGGTAGGCCTGCAACTCGCCGAGGGATCCGAGGGCACCGTGACGTTGTTCTCGATGTCACCGTCCGGGAACCTGCAGGGCATCCGCCAGGCACTCGCCATGGGAGCCGACGGCGCTGTCCTCATCGACGATGAGTCGCTCAAGGGCTCCGATGCTCTCACGACCGCCAAAGCGCTCAGTGCTGCGATCGCTGAAGGCGAGTACGACCTCGTCATCGCAGGAACCGAGTCCACGGACGGATTCACCGGAGTCGTACCGCAGATGATGTCCGAGATCCTCGACATGCCGTGCCTCTCATTCGCCCGCAAGGTCGACGCTGCCGAGGGCACGGTCAGCATCGAGCGCCAGACCGCTTCGGGCTATGAGGTCGTTACGACGCCGATGCCCGCTGTACTCGCCGTCACCAACGGAGCCGTCGAGCCGAGGTACCCGACCTTCAAGGGGATCATGCAGGCCAAGTCCAAGCCAGTCACCGTGAAGACCGCAGCAGATCTCAGCATCGAGAAGACAGCGGGCCAGAAGATCGTTTCGGTGGACGCTGTGGCTTCGAGGGCTGCAGGAGAGATAATCGAAGACGAGGGCGAGGCCTACACCAAGATCGTCGAAATGCTCGAGCAAGTGAAGGTGATCTGAATGACGACATGGGTTTTCGCAGAAGAATCTGAAGGCGCACCTACGTCAGGGTCACTCGAACTCGTCTCCAAGGCGGCCACGATGGGGCCCGTCACGGTGTTCTACGTCGGTGCGGGCTCTCCTGAGTCGTTCGCCACATTGGGCGACCACGGAGCGTCGACGGTGCACCACCTCGACACAGGAGATGCACTCCCGGCATCGCCGGCTGCAGCAGCACTCGCAGGACTGCTCACCGGGTCAGATGCCGCCATCGTCCTCTTCGGAATGGGCAACACCGACCGAGACGTCGCAGGCATGCTCGCGGTACGCCTCAGCGCCCCGCTCATCGCTAACGCGCTCGATGTGACCGCTGACGGCGCGGTCACCGTCACCTCGGAGATCAACGGTGGCAGCCTCGGAGTCACGACCGAGGTCACCGCGTCCGGCCCGGCGATCGTGATCTCGAGGCCGAAGGCCTTCGCCGCGGAGTCCTCCGGTGGCGGGGCCCCGGAGGTGCACACGGTCACGATGCCCGACACAGGACACTCCGGCGATGCAACCATCACAGAGCGCCACGTCGAAGCTTCAGAAGGTCCAGACCTCGAAGCAGCGGCAGTTGTCGTCACGGGTGGACGAGGCCTTGGAGCGGGAGACAAGTTCGCCATGGTGGACGAACTCGCAGGGCTTCTCGGTGGGGCCGTCGGCGGCACACGCGCCGTGGTCGACGCCGGTTGGGTCCCCTACTCGTACCAGATCGGCCAGACAGGCAAGACCGTCAAGCCGAACGTCTATGTAGCGGTCGGCGTCTCGGGTGCGATGCAGCACCTGGTCGGTATGAAGGGATCGTCCACGATCATCGCGATCAACAAGGACCCGGACGCCCCGATCTTCGGCATAGCCGACCTCGGCATCGTCGGAGACCTCCACAAGGTCGTCCCTCAACTCATCGAAGCCATCAAGGCCAGGTAGCACGGCTGCGGTCTCCGCTTCAGGCGTCCGTTCCGTCCATATCTGGACGGAACGGACGCCTGAAGCAGGTCAGCGTGACGAAATGTGATACGTTGCGCCGATGACCAAGGAGAAGGCGAGTGGCTGATCAGGGCCTGCACCTGGCACGGACGAGACCGTCGTTCCGGCGCGGGTTCGCTTCTGATTGGCCGGACATCTGGCCGATCTTCCATGCGGTCGTTGCAGCGGGCGACACGTACCCGTACCTCCCGGACATCAGCGAATCGGACGCCCGCGCAGCGTGGCTGTCCAACAGGGCGACCCGCAGGATCACCTACGTAGCGGAACTCGAGGACACCATCGTCGGGACCGCGTATCTCAGACCCAACCAGGTCGGGTTGGGGAATCACGTCGCCAACGCCGCCTGGATGATCGACCCGTCCGAGAGTGGCCGCGGTATCGGGCGACTGTTCGCTCTCCACATCCTCGAAGAGGCGGCACGTCTCGGATATCAGGCGATGCAGTTCAACTCCGTCGTGGCCACCAACGAGCGGGCGCTGCGACTCTGGACGTCGATGGGCTTCGAGATCGTCGGTACGGTGCCGGATGCCTTCAGGCATGCCACGAACGGGTTGACCGACATCCACATCATGTACAAGAGACTCTGACTCCCGCTGTTCCGGTGTCAATCGGTCTTTGCGGGACCAGCGACCAGGGCGAGTACTCGTCGGCGATTCTCAGAGCCCCCTCTGTCTCGTACCTCGACATCTCCCCCAGCAAGCTGAGGGAGAGAGGAGGAAAGCTGCTTCCCTCTCGGCTAGTCCCTTTAGGTGTTCAGGGACTCGGGGCCGAAGGACATCGGGAGGAGGTCTTCGAGGTTCACCGCATGCGGTGCGTCATCGGGGGTACGCAGGATGACTCGTGCAACACCGAACTCGCGCATGATCTGGCGACAGTTCCCACAGGGGGTGCATGGTTCCCCGTCGAGGCAGGCGACCGCAACGGTCGAGACAGACGTCGCACCACGGGCGATCGCAGAAGAGATGGCGTTGGCCTCGGCACATATCGACGCTCCGAAAGCCGCGTTCTCAACGTTCGCACCGGTGACCACCGACCCGTCGTTGGTAACGATCGCGGCGCCGACGCGAAAGTGCGAGTACGGCGAGTAGGAACCCTCGGCCGCCTCAACTGCCTTCGCCAGGAGTTCTTCGTCCGTCATCGTTACCTCGCTATCAGAGCTGCAATGAACGCTTCAGGCTCGAATCGTAGAAGGTCATGCATGCCTTCCCCCACACCGATGAACTTGATGGGCACTCCGAGTTTCCGCTCGACGGCGATCGCGATGCCTCCCCGTGATGTTCCGTCGAGTTTCGTGAGCACGACACCTGTGATGCCTATCGCTTCGGCAAATGCGTTCGCCTGGACGAGTCCGTTCTGGCCCGTCGTCCCATCGAGCACGAGGAGCACCTCGTCGATCTTGCCTGCTTCACGTTCGAGTACGCGAGCGACCTTCGAGAGTTCCTCCATCAGGTTCTTCTGACTGTGCAAACGCCCGGCGGTGTCAACGATCAGCACATCTGCGTCGTCAGCCTTTGCCCGCGCATACGCCTCGAACGCGACCGACGCTGGATCGGACCCCTGCGACCCGGTTACGACGGGGACGCCGACCCGGTCTCCCCACGTCCTCAGTTGCTTGTCCGCCGCAGCACGGAACGTGTCTGCCGCTCCGAGGACGACCTTCGACCCTGACGCCACGAGATCGTTCGAGAGCTTTGCGATGCTTGTCGTCTTTCCCGTTCCGTTCACGCCAACGACGATCATCACCGCCGGCGAGCTGTCGAGGTGGAGGGACCGATCCTTGCCGGCCAGGATCGCATCGAGTTCCTGCTCGAGAAGCAGGCGTGCCTCGTCCCCTGTCTCAGGGTTGGATGCCTTGACAGCATCCACGATCTCGGCTGAGGTCTGTGGCCCGACATCAACGAGCACGAGAGCATCCTCGAGATCCTCCCAGTCGGCATCACCGAGATGCTGCGAAGAGAACAGGCTGGCAAGCGAGCTGACCAGGGCACCACGCGACTTCGCCAGGCGTTCCCTCAGCCCCTTCTCTACCTTCGGCTCGGGTGGTGCCGGAGCGACTCCTCCTGGCTCTTGCGGGCGTACGGCGACGTCCTGGCTCGAGCGGCGTCTGAGGACGAGGAACGCTGCGATCGCCAATGCCGCGGCAACGGCAAGGAGAACGACAATCAAGATGGGGTCCACACGCAACCTCTCAGGTTCGAAGAAGGGGTGCCTAAACGGTAACGCTGCTCATGCGCTTCGAGATCACCTTTGATGACCCCGCTGTTTCGAGCGTCACACCGTATAGCACGTCAGCTGCCTCCATCGTTTGCTGCTGGTGGGTGATGATCACCAGTTGCACGCTGCCGCTGAGCGTGTCGACGAGACGAAGGAACCTGTGAAGATTCGCATCATCGAGCGCAGCCTCCACCTCATCGAGGACGTAGAACGGGCTAGGCCTGGCACGGAACACAGCGAAGAGGAACGCGAGCGCAGCAAGAGAACGCTCTCCACCGCTGAGCAGAGACAGTCTCCCGACCTTCTTCCCTGCAGGCTGGGCTTCAACGACCACGCCCGCGGTTAGCGGGTCATCGGAGGCAACAAGACGAAGGCGTCCTTTCCCACCGGGGAAGACGAGAGCGAAGTTCTCCTCGTAGAAGGTTGCGATATCTGTGAAAGCCTCCTCGAAAAGGTCGACCATCTTCTCGTCGAGCGCCGCGATGACCTTCTTGAGTTCGGCCCTCGACTGGTTGAGGTCTCCCAACTGCTTCTCGAGTTCCGTCACCTCGGAGGCGAGGGCCTCGTGTTCGCTCGCCGCAAGCGGATTGATCGGCCCCATCCTGCGGAGATCCGCACGCAGGGTGTCAAGACGCCCCTCAGGCTCCGTGTCCTCGGGTAGGTCGGGCTTGGGCGCTGCCAGCGCTCGTTGCTCCGAAGCGTCTACGTCCCTGCGAAGAGCCTCGAGCGCGGCTTCGTCCCTGACACGGAGCTCAGCGAGTTCGATGTCGAGCGTGTTGACCGTCGACGACGCCGAACGGGTCATGCCTTCGAGCTGTTCTCTTCTGGCCTCCGAGCGTGCGAGGGATCCATCCGCCTCGTCGACTCTGACACGGAGGTCACGCTGACGAACACGGAGAGCATCGATGTGCATCGAGACAGTTTCGACAGCACTCCGGGCGACGCGCTTGACGCTCTCGAGGGAGTCGAGGTTGCCGTCATCATCTGGCACGAGCTGCAGCTGGTTGAGGTCTGCGGTCACGACCTGCAAACGGCTTGCGCTGATTCGTGATCGCTCTTCGATCCCTGCAAGCTCAGCTGACGCCTCCTGGAGTGATGCCAACGCGTCTTGTCTGCGTCCTGCTACTTCGGCCCGACGAGTGTTGAGCGCATCCCATGCGGCCTGCCTCGCTGCTTCCTCGCCTTCGAATTCGGCGACACGATCTCTCAGCATGCCGATCCGCTCGTCCCGAGATTCCGATGCTTCAACGATCGCACTCGAGCGTGCAGCCAGGCGTTCCGCTTCATCGAGCGATGCCAGGAGGGCCCGGTCGACGAGTCCGAGGGCTTCGGTGAGTCCACCAAGCTTCGATTCGAGGTTCTCGAGCGCCTCAACTGCAACGGCGGCTTCGTCGCGAGCGATCTCGAACGTTCGGGTCGCCCCGGCCATGATGCTCGTTGCACGGGCGAAGTCCCGTTGAGCTTCTTCGAGCGCAACGGTCGCGGCTTCGAGGGCTGCGGGCCCGGCCCCATCCGGCTGTGCAACGATCATCCCGTGAGCTGTGACGATGTCTCCCTCAGGGGTGACGGCGACCACACCAGGGACGTTCTCAGCGACATGCCACGCGGTGCTCCATCCCTCAACGAGGACAACATCTCCGAGAAGGGCCTCTGCGAGCGGCATGTCGGCGTTCGGGCCGAGAACATCCACAAGTGCCTCCACACCGAAGCGTGCGGCGGCGGTGCGCCCGAGGATCGTGCCTTGCTCGAGCGGGAGGACGATCGAGACACCACCGGTCCCAGCCACCTTGAGCGATTCGACCGCTGTGCGCATCGATGCCGTGCCGTCGGCAACGTACGATGCGCTCCACACGCCAAGTCCTGCATCGACGGCTACGGCGTAGTCCACAGGCACATCGAGGCGGGCGACCACGGTGCCCAGCAGCCCCTGTGTTCGGGTGGCGATCTCAACGGCGTGTTCGTCGACCAGGCCGTCGAGTGCGCCCTGGAGGGCGTCAGCCCTCGCCTTGCCTGTTGCGACCTCGATGCGGGCCTCATCGAGAGCCAGCCGGGCATCGTCGTACGCGACGCTCGCTGACTCCCTGACCTCGAGCTTTGCGTCGTAAGCCCTCGCCAGTTCGGTTACCGAGCTGTCTGCCGTCTGTATGTCAGCGTTGAGGCTCTCGATCTCTCGCCGCTCGTCGTCGATTCGATCCTCCACGACCCTGAGACGCCGTGCGATCTGTTCGTTCTCGTCGATGTCGCGTTTGGCTGCAGTCTCAAGAGCCCGCAGGTCTCCTCTGAGCGTTGCGACAACCCCCTCGGTGGGTAGCTGGATCTGTTCGGCGAGCGACCGTTCCTCGTCCTCGAGGGATCGCAGCACAGCTCCTCGGCGCTCGACCTCTTCTGTCGCGGCGCGTTCGAGCCTGGCAGCGTCGTCAAGTACAGACCGGAGGTCGCTCGCTTCGAGGTCGAGATCCTCGATTCGCTCGTCGGCTCCTTCGCGACGCGACGAGATCGACCGGGACCGCTCCCGTGCCACGGCCGTGATCGACTTGAGCCGCTCCCTGACCGTTTCGAGCCGTGCAGCCGCTGTCGTGTCTCTGTTGAGTTCTGAGCGCACCTGGCCCGCAGCTGCTCTGAGTGTCTCGAGCGACCCGCGAAGCTCGGAGAGCTCGACCTCACTCGTCTCGAGTGCATCTGACGCGTTCTTGCGTTCATCCGATGCTGCGCTCAGGCGGGATCGCAGGGTGCGGAGCTGTTCACCGCCGAGCCACAATGCAATGGCGACGGACTCGGATTTCACGGAGTCGTATCGCGCGGCTGCGTTCGCCTGGCGTTTGAGGGGGCGGAGCGCCCTCATCTGCTGGGCGAGGATGTCTGTGAGCCTTTCGACGTCGTGATCGGTCCGCTCGAGCCGCCTTACCGCCCTGTCGCGTCTGCTGCGATGCTTCGTAACGCCAGCCGCTTCCTCGATGACTGATCTGTGGTCTTCGGGGCGGGCGTTGAGTATGTCACCGATCTGCCCCTGGCCGACGAGGACATGCTGCTGCCTGCCGATCCCTCCGTCGGACAACAGGTCCTGGATATCGAGAAGCCTGCACGGCGCACCGTTGAGTTCGTACTCGGACGTGCCGTCTCTGAACAGCCTCCTGGTGATCGTGATCTCTGCCAGGTCGAGAGCCATGATCTGGTCGTCGTTGGCGAAGGTGAGCGCAACTTCGGCTCGGGAAAGCGCTGGCCTCGTCTCCGTTCCGGCGAAGACCACGTCCTCCATCTTCTCGGTGCGCAGCGACCGGGTCGCCTGGGTGCCCATCACCCATGCGATCGCATCGAGGATGTTCGACTTTCCTGATCCGTTCGGCCCGACAACGACGTTGACGCCGGACGAAAAGTCCAGGCGCGTCCTATCAGCGAACGACTTGAAGCCACGAAGTGTCAGTTGTTTGAGTTTCACGCGATATCAGGTTACCACTGTGAATTACACGTTTGTAACAATCGGGGAGGACAGCCG
>JBDLIR010000023.1:0-11893 GCA_039714815.1 Actinomycetota bacterium
GACGATGACGACGACGACGACGACGATGACGACGAAGACGACCACGATGACGACGAAGACGACGAGGATGACTGATCGAAAAGGCACTGCGACGAGGTCCAAAAAGACCCATCGCGCCTCCGGTTCCCGCAAGGCCGTCGCAGCGCTGAGCGCCGCCGCCACGGCGGGCTTCATGGTCGCAATGGCGACCGCAGAACCTGCCTGGACAGCAGAAGCCGCCGTCGAGAGCGCACCGAAGAGTGCCGATCCGGTCGTCGCAGCCCCCGCATCCCGGTCTCAGATACTGCTCCCCGTTCCCCCCGCAGGCGACGGCTCACTGGTCACACCGACCGTTGCACCGGCTACCCCCCAGCCGGTGCAACTCGAGCCCGTCGCCGCCCCGGCCCAGGTCGTCACGAGGACCGTGGTCGTCAAACGCGGCGGAGGGGGCGGGTCAGCAACCACCAAGAGCAGTGGAAGCCGCTGACCGCGCCCCGTCCACCGATCGCTTTCGGGCGATGGCGAGCGACGTGGTCGCGGTGTTCGACGGACCCGAGGGGTTGTCAGGCCATGCTGAAGCCAGGCTCAACGAGCTTGAACAGGCCTGGAGCCGGTTCATCGAGGACAGCGACGTATCCAGACTCAATCGCAGCGGCACATGGCAGCGGGTCAGCCCGGACACGATCATGCTGTTCGAACGAGCTATCACCGCCTGGGAGTTGACGACCGGTGCGTTCGACCCGACCGTGCTCTCGTCTCTCGTAGCGAGTGGCTATGGCGAGAGCCGCAGCGAGCATCCAGGACGCACCGTCCTCTCCTCCCCACCATATCGGGGGCCTGCACCTGGCATGTCACAGATACAGATCGACGCGGTACACGGCAGGATCCGCGTCCCGGAAGGCCTCGGATTCGATCCCGGCGGCATCGGGAAGGGTCTCGCGGCCGACATCGTTGCCGAGAGCCTCATCGCATCCGGGGCCCACGCAGTGATGGTCTCTGTCGGGGGCGATGTCCGCGTCGCCGGTGACCCTCCAGGGAACTGGACGGTTGAGGTCGAAAGCCCCTTCGATCAGAACGAGACGATCGCGACGCTCCGCTTGCTCAACGGCGCCGTGTGCACTTCCTCGGTGCGTACGAAGACATGGGTACACGACGCAGAGTCGGCTCACCACATCATCAACCCGGCCACGGGATATCCCACGTCTTCATCGATCGTCTCCGCAACGATCGTCGCCGCAGACGCCTGGACGGCTGAAGCATTGTGCAAAGCAGCGATCGTGACGGAGCCACTCGATGCGATCGCCTTCTGCCGGTCCCTGGGAGTCGATGCGATCATCGTTGACATCGAAGGCGTCATGTGGACGACCGATACGGTCGCGAGGTTCGCCGCATGATCGTCTCAACCGTCTGGTGGTATCTCTCACGCTCGACCGGGCTCGTGGCAGCGGTCCTCATCATCGCAGCGTTCATCTGGGGAGTGCTGCTGTCGACGCAACTCGTCAAGCCTGTGAAGAAGCCTGCGTGGCTGCTCGACCTCCACCGCTGGCTCGGCACGCTGGCGGTCGTGTTCGTCGTCCTCCACCTCGTCGCCCTCCTCGCCGACTCCTACGTCGAATTCGACATCACCGACATCCTGGTGCCGTTCGCCTCTGAGTGGAAGCCGGCCGCGGTCGCCTGGGGCGTAGTCGGGCTCTACCTGCTCGTGATCATCCAGCTCTCGTCATGGCAGCCGATCCGGTCACGCATCTCTCGAAGGGTCTGGCATGCCGTCCATCTCATCAGCTTCCCCCTGGTGTGGGTGGTCATCATGCACTCAGGCGCAGCGGGCACGGACGTGACCAGTCGCTACTACACCCTCGGCGTGCTCGCTCTCGTCACCATCTCGGTGTTCGTGGTTCTCTATCGAATCCTCGCGGGCACCGGGCGCAAGAGCAGGGGTGACCGGCGACGTGAACGCGTCTCTGTCGCGAGTGGCGACGAATCCTCTAAGAGTCGAGATCCCGTCTAGCGCCGCTCAGAAGCGATCGAACTTCGTCGTCCGTAGTCTGTGTGAAGTCGTGGTACCACAGACCGACAGCCTGGAACGGCGTTGGAGTCGACAACGCTATGAAGGAGTCGACGAGTTTCCCGAAGTCGCGTTCGGCCGACGTGGGCGCAACCGGTACGGCAACGACAACGGATGACGGCCCGTGGGCTTTGATCGCTTCGATCCCGGCGCGCATCGACGCACCGGTCGCCACACCGTCGTCTACGAGGATCACGTCCCGGCCCGAGAGCTTCAGCGGCGCCCTCTCCCCCCGGTAGAGCCGCTCGCGGCGCTCGAGTTCGAGCGACTCGCTCTCGACAGTGGCATCGAGGATGTCCTCGTCCACCCCGAGCCTGGCGACCGCATCCTCGTTGAACACGGTGATCCCGCCGGATGCGATCGCTCCCATCGCGTACTCCCTGTGACCCGGGAATCCCAACTTTCGCACGATGAACACGTCAAGTGGAAGGTGCAAACGTGCGGCTACTCGCTCGGCAACGGGTACACCTCCTCGCGGAAGCGCGAGCACGATCCCGTCTTCGACGTCGCCGAGACGTTCGGCGAGCACGTCTGCGAGAAGCTCTCCAGCGTGGCGCCTGTCGCGGAACCGTTTCATACGTTCATCGTACCCCTTCCGGCTAGATTGGGGGCATGAGCACGCTCCTTGTGAGGAACGCATCGGTACTCGCCACGATGGACGCGACGCGACGCGAGATCACGAACGGCGCCATGTTCATCGTCGACGGATTCATCGAACAGGTCGGCCGAACCGCTGACCTTCCTGAAACCGCCGACAGGGTCGTCGACATGGCTGGACATGTCGTCCTGCCTGGCTTTGTCAACACGCACCATCACTTCTACCAGACGCTGACCCGCGCCGTGCCCGGAGCTCAGGATGCCGGGTTGTTCGATTGGCTCACAACCCTCTACCCGATCTGGGCGCGCATGACAGCGGAGCACATCGAGGTGTCCACGAAGGTCGCTCTCGCCGAACTCGCGTTGAGCGGGTGCACCACAGCATTCGACCATCTCTACCTGTTCCCGAACGACTCCCGTCTCGACGACGAGATAGAGGCCGCACGCGGTGTCGGCCTACGCCTTCACGCATCACGGGGATCGATGAGCCTCGGGGAGAGCCGGGGAGGGCTGCCTCCAGACTCGGTCGTCGAAGACGAGAAAGCCATTCTCGCGGACACAGAGCGCCTGATCGACGCCTACCACGACCCTCATCGCGGGTCGATGACCCAGGTCGTCGTCGCCCCCTGTTCACCGTTCTCTGTGACAGACGACCTCATGCGGGAATCCGCCGCGCTGGCGCGGGCGACAGGGACCCGTCTCCATACTCACCTCGCCGAAACGATGGATGAAGAGGCGTTCTGCCTCGAGACATCTGGCAAAAGACCGGTCGAACTCGCCGAGCATCTCGGCTGGGCGGGGAGCGATGTGTGGTTCGCGCACGGTGTGTTCATCAACGACGCCGAGATCGCCCGCATGGCGGCTGCGGGCACCGGTATCGCGCACAACCCGTCGTCGAACATGCGCCTGGCTTCGGGGATCGCACCGGTGAGGAAGTTCCTTGCCGCGGGTGTGCCCGTAGGTCTGGGGGTCGACGGTTCTGCCAGCAACGACGGCAGCGATCTCCTCGCCGAGGCACGACTGGCGATGCTCCTGGCACGGCTCGACGCCGCACCAAACCAGTCCGGCGGTGAACTGATGACCGTGCGCACGGCGCTCGAGATCGCGACACGCGGCGGGGCCGCCGTCCTTGGCAGGGACGACATCGGATCTCTCGAATACGGCAAGGCAGCCGATTTCATCGCGCTCGACATGTCGAAGCTCGAATACGCTGGAGGACTCCACGACATGGTCGCAGCAACCCTCCTTGCAGCGCCTACCACCGTCAGCCACAACTACGTAGGCGGCAACGCCGTCGTCTCCGACGGCCATATGGTCAACCTCGAGATGGAACCCCTGATCGAACGCCACAACGAGCTTGCTGCTGCACTGCTGAGCTGACGGCTGTAGCCGCGATCGGATGTGCCCCGGGATTCCGGGGCACATCCCATACGGTGCTCCGTCCGTTGGTCACCCGGTCGGGCTTCCGATCACCCCTTCGACGAAGAAATCCATGCCGAAGATGTCTCCAAGAGGCTGGCTTTCTCCGTCCTGGTTCACGATCGGGTCGGAGAAGACCGCAAAGGAACCGTCTTTGATCTGTGCCTCACGCTCGAGGATCAGATCCCGGGTTCCCTGCTCCACAGCATCTCCGAACGGTGCAAGCGCCACCATGCCATCGGCCATCGTGCCGTAGTGTGCTTCCGATGCCCATGTTCCGTCGACGACCTGCTGTGCGGTCTCGATGTAGAACGGTGCCCAGTCCCAGATCGCAGCGGTCAGCCACGCAGTTGGGGCGAACTCCGTCATGTCGGTGTTGTACCCGACCCACGCTGCGCCAGCCAGCTCTGCCGCCTGGCCCGGTGCAGCGGAGTCCTGATGCATCGCGATCACATCAGCTCCGGCGTCGAGCAGTGACTCGGCGGCTGTGCCTTCCTTTGGCGGATCGAACCACGTCGAGGTCCACACAACCTGCACCTGCGCGTCAGGGTTGACCTCGCGGGCACCAAGCGTGAACGCATTGATGCCTCGAAGCACCTCGGGGATCGGGAACGCTGCCACGTATCCGATGACGTTCGTCTCGGTAGCAGCACCTGCTGCCATGCCGCTCAGATACCGTGCCTCTTCGGCGGCTCCGAAGTAGTTACCCATGTTCTCGGACGTCTTGAACCCGGTTGCGTGCATGAACACGGTTCCAGGGAAGTCCTCAGCGGCAGCAAGCATCGGGTCCATATATCCGAAGGAAGTGCCGAAGATGAGTGTGTTGCCGTTTGCGGCGAGATCTTCAAACACGCGTTGCGCGTCTGATCCTTCAGGGATGTTCTCGAGTGTCGTGATCTCGACGCCGTCGCCCATTGTGGCCTTGAGTGCCTGTGCACCCTGGTCATGTGCCCACGACCAACCCTTGTCCGCAACGGGGCCGACATGTACGAACGCCACCTTGAGCACGTCACCTGAGGCCGCGTCCGGTGCGTCACCCTCAGACGCTACGGTCGCATCGGTGCCGGCGTCGCCCGCGTCGTCGCTGCTGCTACACGCCGCTGCGAGAAGGGAGAATGCGAGAGCCATGATCGCAAGGATTCGCCATCTTGAACGAGTCATATGCTTCCTCTTTTGTGCTGAATCGAACCGCACGGGAGGGTCGTCGGTTTCTTCGTTCCATCCTAGATGTTGAAGAACTTCTCCACGTTCTTGCCGTGAGCTGTGAGCTGTGAGCTGTTGTCCGTTATCGAACGATCCTCGTCCCTGTCTCGCCTGCCACGGCACGCTCGAGGTTCGGCGGATCGGTGATCAGCGCTTCCTTGCCACCGGCCTCGAGGAACTGGACGACGGCACGCATCTTGGGCGCCATCGACCCTTCGGCGAAGTGCACGCCCTCGTCGAGATACTGCTTCACCTCGGTAAGCGTCATCTGGTCAACCCAGCGCTGCTGCGGCGTCCCGAAGTTGAGGGCGACCTGTTCGACCGCTGTCGAGATCAACAGCAGATCTGCATCGACCTGGGTGGCGAGCAACGCAGATGCGAGATCCTTGTCGATCACCGCCGCGATGCCTTCGAGCTTGCCCTCTGCGTTGGTGACGACGGGGATACCCCCACCGCCGACGGCGATCGTCGCAACACCTGAGTCGAGGAGCAACTTGATGGTATCGAGCTCGACGATCCTCATCGGCTGGGGCGACGCAACAACTCTCCGCCAGCCTCGGCCCGCATCTTCCTTGATGTCCCAGCCTTCCTCGTCACGGCGCCTGAACGCCTCAGCCTCGTCCATGAACGAGCCGATCGGCTTCGATGGGTTCGAAAAAGCAGGGTCGTCGGCGTCTACCTCGACCTGGGTGACGATCGTTGCTACGTTCTTGTCGATGCCGTTCCTGGCAAAGTCGTTGACCATGTTCTGCTGCAGCATGTATCCGATCGCACCCTGTGTATCTGCACCGCAGTAGTCGAGAGGGATCTCGTGGAGTTCGTTGCTCGCAAGCTCCGAACGTCTCAGGATGAATCCGACCTGGGGGCCGTTGCCGTGCGACACGGCAATCTCCCACCCCTGCTCGATGAGACCAGCGATATGATCGCTGGTCTCATCGGCTGCGTGGTACTGATCCTGGACGGACTGGTGTTCCTTGTCAGGGATGAGCGAGTTACCGCCGATGGCGAGAACGAGCTTCGGCATTATTCCCAGGCTCCGAGAACCGACGACAGCAGCGCCATACGCATGACGACACCGTTGTAGGCCTCCTGCCAGTACCTGGCGTGCTTGAGGTCATCGACCTCGGGAAGCAACTCGTCCATGCGTGGCAGCGAGTGCAGGATGATCGAGTCGCCCTTGGCCCTCTTCATGACGTCCTGGGTGATCTTGTAGTTGTCGGGGGTGATCCCGTAATCGTCCGGCCTCTCATGGACGGGAATCGTGTAGTCCGGTTGGATCACAGGCTCCATGTAGATGACGTCGGCATCCGCGATGACCTCGTCGATGTGGTCGACGGTCCGATAGTTCGTGCCTTTCTCGTCGAGTTCCGCGAGGAACTCCGGCAGCGGTGCCATCTCCTCTGGTGAGAGGATCACGAGCTCTGCGTCGAACTGGGACAGCGCGTACCCGATGGAGTGCATGGTGCGCATCCTGTGGTCACCGATCGCGACGAACGTGAGGCCGTCGAGTGTGCCCTTCTCCTTGAGCACCGTGTAGAGGTCGGTGAGTACCTGTGTCGGGTGCTCACCCCAACCGTCGCCTGCGTTGATGACCGGGATCGATGCCCATCTGGCCGCTTCATGCGGCGCACCCTGCTGGAAGTGGCGCATGACCATCACGTCGCCGTAGTACTCGAGCATGTGGACCGTGTCCTTGATCGACTCCTGGTAGAAGTCGCCTGCGCGGGTCATCTTGGCATCGGAGAACCCTGTGACGTGGCCGCCGAGGCGGTGCATCGCGGCCTCGTGGGCGAGACGGGTACGGGTAGACGGCTGATAGAAAGCCGTCACGAGCGTCTTGTGTGCGAGAAGGTCCGTGTTGCGACGCTCCCTGGCGATCGGTTCGAGCCTGTCGGCGATCTCGAAGAGATGGAAGAACTCGTTTCGCTCGAAGTCCTTGAGCGAGAGGATGTCGCGTCCAGCGAAGCTACGCATTGGGAGGCCCTCCTTTGGGCGTGTTGACTATTGGTCATACTATACTACAACCTGATGACCATACTCCGCCGCGCACATCTTCGATGATCACCCGTAACCCGTCGCTCACCGATCAAGTGACGACGCACATCAAGGCGCTCATTGCCGCCAACGGGTTCGACGACGGGCGGATCCCTCCAGAGACTGACCTCGCAAACGAGTTGGGAGTGAGCAGAACGACCGTGCGAGATGCGCTGAGCCGTCTGGAGCACGAGGGGACGATCTACCGCCGCCAGGGCGCAGGCACGTTCGTAAACGAACACGGCCTCCGTATCAAGTCCCGCCTCGAGAGCATCTGGTCATACGAGCAGTTGCTCGAAGACCATGGTTATGAACCTTCCGTTCGTGTGCTCAACGCGACCCAGACCACACCTGACATCGCAACCGCCGCGGCGCTCGGCCTCACCGATACCGATGTCGTGCTTGTCATCGAGAAGCTGTTCCTCGAGAACGAGGAGCCCGTTGTGCTCACGATCAACCGCATCCCAACGAACCTCGTTGACGACACACCTTCAGTCGATGACGAAGCCACACCGGTGTACGAGTTCCTCGAGGAGCATTGCCACCGGACGCTCAGTTATTACCTCTCAGAGATCATTCCCGTAATGCTCGACCAGGACAAGGCCAACCATCTCGGCGTCGAACCCGGGACGCTGGCACTTTCGTTCGACGAGATCGGTTACGACCAGAACAACCGGCCGATCGTGAAGGCAACGTCGTACTTCCGCGACGACCTCATCCGGTTTCGGATGATCCGGAAGAGAGGCGGGAGTTGAAGTCAGCCAGATGCCAGATGCCAGATACCAGATGCCAGATGCCGGGCAGATACCAGCCGTCAGCCAGAAGACGCTACATACCAAGTACCAAGTACCTAAAGGAGTAAGAGATGCAGACACATTTGCATGGGCGTGACATGATCACGACGCAGGAATGGACGAAGGACGAACTCGATACGATCATCGACATCGCTCTCGACCTCAAGAGACGGCGCGCCCTTGGTGAATCCCATGCCCTCCTTCGCGACAAGGTCCTCGCGATGCTGTTCTTCTTCTCCTCTACGCGCACCAGAGCCAGCTTTGAAGCCGGCATGGCCCAACTCGGTGGACACGCGATGTTCCTCGACTCGACGGCGACCCAGATCGGGCACGGAGACACGTGGAAGGAGATCGGAGACATCCTCGGCCGTTACAACGACGGCATCGCGATCCGCCAGGTCGACTGGGGAATCGGCAACGACTACATCCGCGCAGTTGCAGAAGCCAGCCGCACGCCTGTTCTCAACATGCAGTGCGATCAGTACCACCCGTTCCAGGCACTTGCCGACCTGCTCACCGTCATCGAGCAGAAGGGTGACCCCCGCAAGCTCACGATCAACGTGTCCTACGCGTATGCGGCGAGCTATCAAAAGCCGATTTCGGTTCCTCAGAGCGAGATCCTGTTGATGACCCGCTACGGAGCAAACGTTCGCCTCGTCCGCCCGCCAGAGTTCAAGCTCATGCCAGAGGTCGTCGCCCAGGCAGCTGAGAATGCCAAGAAGTACCACGGTTCGTTCGAGGTCATGGACGACTTCGAGGCCGGCATGGCAGACGCTGACGTTGTGTACGCAAAGTCATGGGGCTCGATGCTCACCACATCGGACCACGAGGAATCAGCGAGGATCTCTGCAAACTACACAGATTGGATCGTCGACCCTCGCCGGATGGAGATGGCAAAAGAAGACGCCATCTACATGCATCCGCTTCCAGCAGATCGCAACATCGAGGTCACCGATGACGTCATCGATGGGCGTTGGAGCCGGGTATTCGATCAGGCAGAGAACCGGCTTCATGTCCAGAAGGCGGTGATGGCGCTCACGATGTGAGCGCTGAAGGTTTCATTCGTTTCCATAGCGGAAGGATCAACAAGGTGTATCAACAATCCCTCACAGAATTCATGGACCATGTGGTCGCCAAGACAGCGAGCCAGTTCGAGTTCCACCAGGCGGTGCATGAGGTGGCAGAATCTGTCTGGCCGGTGTTCGATCGGCATCCAGAGTATCTCGAGGCTCGGATCCCCCATCGGATGGTGGAGGCTGAACGGATCATCATCTTCAGGGTTGCATGGCTCGACGACTCAGGGACCGTCCAGGTGAACCGCGGTTTCCGTGTCGAGATGAACAGCGCGATCGGCCCGTACAAGGGTGGTCTGCGCTTTCATCCGTCGGTGAACCTCGGGATCTTGAAGTTCCTCGCATTCGAGCAGGTGCTCAAGAACTCCCTCACGACCTTGCCGCTCGGCGGCGCCAAGGGGGGATCCGACTTCGACCCGAAGGGTCGCAGCGACGAGGAGGTCATGCGATTCTCCCAGGCGTTCATGAACGAGCTGTTCCGGCACATCGGCCTACGCACCGACATTCCCGCAGGGGACATCGGGGTCGGGAGCCGGGAGGTCGGATACCTCTTCGGGCAGTACAAGAAACTCGCCAATGAGTTCGCTGGAATCCTCACAGGAAAGGGCGCCAATTGGGGTGGCAGCCTCATTCGACCCGAATCAACGGGGTACGGAACGGTGTACTTCGCTGAGGAGATGCTCAGAGCTCGCAGCGACAGCATCCACGGGAAGAAGGTCCTGATCTCGGGATCAGGGAACGTTGCCCAGTATGCGGCGGAGAACGTCAACCGGCTTGGTGGAAAGGCAATGACCTTGTCGGACTCCGGCGGATTCATCTATGACCCCGACGGCATCGATGCCGAGAAGCTCGCATGGGCCATGGAACTCAAGAACGTACGGCGTGGGCGCATCAGTGAGTACGCCGAACACTTCGGTGTTCCGTACTACGAGGGCCAGCGCCCGTGGGCTGTTGAGGGCGCCGACGTTGCACTCCCGTGTGCAACACAGAACGAACTCGACCTCGAGGATGCCAAAGACCTCGTTGCAAATGGAGTCCGGGTCGTTGCTGAAGGTGCCAACATGCCAACAGAGCCCGAGGCGGTTCGGATCCTGATGGACAACGGCGTGCTATTTGGACCAGGGAAGGCAGCTAACGCCGGCGGGGTTGCAACCAGTGGCCTCGAGATGGCCCAGAACGCGGGGTTCACGTCATGGTCACGCGAAGAAGTCGATGCGAAGTTGCTCGGCATCATGACCCAGATCCACCGCAGTTGTCGCGAAACCGCGGCTGAGTACGCCACACCTGACGACTACGTCGCCGGAGCCAATATCGCCGGCTTCGTCAAGGTGGCAGATGCAATGCTCGACCAGGGCGTCGTCTAAGGAGGTTTGAACATGAGAAAGTCCGTTGGCTATTTCGAAGGAACCGGCACACCATTACTCGCCGAACTCGTCTGTGACGGGTACGACACGATCCCGGTCTCGAACGGGTTCGACAACCATGGCATCAACGTTCGGATCATCAACAATGAGAATCACATCGATGTGCTCATTGGATGCATACACAAGATCTATGCGACCGAGGATGATCTGGTCACCGGCGCTGTCACGTACCAGGACGTCTTCCACGTCTGCGAGGTGTTCGAGATCCCGCTGCTCCTCGGCGTATCGAGGCACCTTCACAAGAAGGCGAGGGCTCTGTTCACCGACATCCCTGATGTGGTCCAGTTCGTCGATCCGAACAACATGCTTGAAACCGTGCTGGAGATCCTGGAGGAGGAGTAGCCGTCAGCCATCAGCAAGAGCGTTGCCAGATGAAACCCTGGTACCTGGAGGTTTGAGGCGCGAGCTAAAATAGAGGAGACGGGCCAGCGAGGAGATGCGACGATCATGATCACCGAGTACCGCCGACCGGCCACGCTTGAAGAGGCAGTGGCGTTCGTCGCTACACCAGACGCCAGTGTGATCGTCGAAGGAGCAGCGTTCAGCTCGTATGCATATGACGGAGCAACCGTGGCAATCGATCTCCAGTCGCTCGGCCTCGACGCGATGGAGATGGCTGGCGAAACGCTGAGGATCGGTTCGATGACCAGGTTGGCGGACCTGTCATCATCGCCGCTTTCACCTCCGATCATTCAGGACCTCGCACACCGTGAAGAGCCGAGCACGATACGCAATTCAGCGACGATCGGCGGTGTGATCGCGACCAATGATCCCGAAAGCGAACTGCTTGCGGGCCTCATCGCGTTCAACGCTTCGGTGGCCGTCACAGGAGCGGACGCGACGAACGAGCATGCCCTGGAGACGATCCTCGCAGATCCTCAGCTCATCGAGGACGCGGTCATCACCGCTGTCTCGATCGAGACTCGGGGTGCGGCGGCGGCGCACCGCACAGGGCGCACGCCAATGGACCGGCCCATCGTGATGGTCGTTGGGCACATGGGCGCATCTGGCCACATACGTCTCGCGGTTACCGGTGTGCACTCCCATGTCGTGGCGATGTCACCGGGACAGGCGGGAATGCTCGACCCGCCTGCGGACTTCAGAGGAACATCCCTGTATCGCAAGACCCTGGCAACGGTACTCACGAAACGTGTGCTCGCGGACCTTTCGGGAGGTGGTGTCGTATGAACGTCACACTCGCGATCAACGGTACGCCGAGGACGCTCGAGTGCGAGCCCCACGAGTCTCTCCGCACGGTTCTGCGTAGGGCCGGCTATTACAGCGTTCGATTCGGGTCCGAGACGG
>JBDLIR010000024.1:0-11668 GCA_039714815.1 Actinomycetota bacterium
TGCGCTCGGAGATGCCGACGCTGATAGCTCATGGGACGGGGGTTCGATTCCCCCCACCTCCACAACGAGAAGGGGCCCTCGAGGCCCCTTCTGCGCGCCCTGAACCCAGGGTTCGTGACGTCGTATATGGCGTCGTCAGCCCGCGGTTTGGTTGACGTCGTGAACCCAGGGTTCGTGACGTTGTATATGGCGTCGTCAGCCCACAGAAGACGTAGTGCGTCCTACGTCTCTCTCAGACGCGGGTCGAGGGGGACGATGCGCCAGTAGGCGGCCACGGAGATCCGCTCGGGCGGCACGGACCTGGAGTGGACGAGGAGGTCGCGGACCGACCTGATCGCCTCACGTTCGCCTGCAAGCCACCAGTGGGCCGATTGTGGCACGGCGATCGATCGCACGAGGTTGAGCATCTGGTCACCCACATCAGTGACATCGGTGCCGCGGTGGAGCCAGATCGGATCGCACGGCACCGAATCGCTCGGGTCGCGTTCGTCGTCTTCATCGACGATCTCGATGATGACCGTCGTCCTGGTCTGTCCCGAAATCGCCTCGAGCACGGTACCGATGGCTGGTATAGCGGTGTCATCTCCAACAAGTACGAGATGCTCGAGGTCGGTCGGCACGTCGTAACCGCCGGTGATGGGGCCAGCCCAGATAACGTCACCGGCACGGGCCGTGCGAGCCCACTGGGTCGCCCTGCCCTCGCCGTGAAGGACGAAATCGATCGTCATCGAATCGCACTCGGGACGGAGATAGCGCGGTGTATACGTCCGCTTCACCGATTCTGCTCCACCGCTGCGCTCAGGCCAATCAACACCTGGTTCGCTGAAGTACAGAGAGAGATAGGACGCTGGATTGTCCGTGTCGGTGGCGATGGGCCCTTCGAACGTGATCCTTCGCGTTCGAGGCGTCAGTTCCTGGGAGAACGTGACCGTGATCGGCACAGGCCGCGTGGTTTCCATTGCGTCATTGTGCCACTGCGCAAGGCCGTCGTTGACGGTCTCAGCGGAGCATCATCTCCAGGCCTACCCGCACGAGTTCGACGGTGTCTGTGACCGCGATCTCGTCAAGTGGCAGCCAGGCTGCGGCGTCCACCGAACCGTTGACCTCGACCACTCTTGGCTCGCCGCGCAGCGGCACGTCGTACAGCATCCGCACGGCATGGAGGCCTTGGTGTCGTGCTGTTTGGGTGAAGACCCGCGAGTTGACGCCGATAAGTGAGAACTCTGTGACGGAGAACCCCGTCTCTTCATGGACCTCGCGGACGAGTGCGTCGTCGGGGTGCTCGCCCCACTCGACGCCTCCGCCTGGCAGCGTCCATCTGCCCTGTCCCGGGTAGCCTGCAGCGATCCGTGCGACCAGGATGGCTCCGTTGTCGATAGCGATCGCATAGGAGGCGATCCTGGTCCTGCGGGCCGATCGTGCCCCTTGTGTCACGTGATCGCGAGAGCAGCGCGCAGATCGATCGATTCCGACCCGAGGCTGTGAGCGACCGTCGCGTTGGTGAACGCTCCCGCCGCGATGTTCACTCCACCAATGAGTTCAGGGCTCCCGTCGATCGCACTCGCCATGCCCTCGGAAAGGGCGTGTACGTACGGGAGCGTGGCGTTCGATAGCGCTCGCGAAGATGTGTGGGGCACGGATCCCGGGATGTTTCCCACGGCGTAGTGAACGACGTCGTCGACGACGTAGGTCGGTTCGTGGTGCGTCGTTTCCTTGCTCGTCTCGAAGCATCCGCCCTGGTCGATCGATATGTCGACGACGACGGCACCGGCGCGCATGTCGGCCAGCATGGGCCGGTCGACAACGATGGGTGAACGGTCCCCTGCGACGAGGACAGCACCGACGACGAGATCGGCCTTCGCTGTCCACTCTGCCACGGATCCGCGCGTGGAGTAGTCCGTGACGACCCGCGACCCCCACCGTTCGTGGACCCGCTCGAGAGCGTCGATGTTGACATCCAAGATGGTGACCCTGGCTCCGAGGCCGATGGCAACATCTGCTGCATTCAAGCCTGCTGCCCCCGCCCCGATGACGACGACCTGGCCCTGGGGCACACCTGCGTGGCCTCCCAGCAGTACGCCCATGCCGCCGTTGGGCGCCATGAGGTAGAACGCGCCCACCTGGGTTGCGAGGCGTCCGGCGATGTGGCTCATCGGTGCAAGAAGGGGCAGTCCACCGTTGACGGCAACGGTCTCGTACGCGACGCTCGTAGCCCCCGAGGCGAGGAGGCCCTCAGCGACCTTGGGGTAGGCAGCGAGGTGGAGGTAGGTGAACAGGATGTGATCCGGCCGGAGCATCGCGATCTCGTGGGCCTGGGGCTCTTTGACGTGGACGATCAGCTCAGAAGCGTCGAAGACCTCCTGGGCGGTGTCGAGCATCGTCGCACCGGCAGCGACAAAGGCGTCGTCAGGCGCCCCGGCGCCATCGCCGGCGCCGGATTGGACAAATACGCTGTTCCCCCTGTGGACGAGGTCGGCGGCCGCACCGGGGAGCACAGCTACGCGTCGTTCATCCTTCTTGATCTCCCTGATCACTCCGATGTTCATCTGTGTCCTCCGTTCAGTTCTTCGATCACGTTGGACTCGCCAAACGAGGCCTCAGCCAGCCGATCGAGAATCTCTTGCCTGTCGTTGTCCAGGGCACTTGTCGTGACCCGTATGAAATCCTGTCCTTCAGACCCGAGGATAAACGGCTTGCCTCTCGCTACCCCGATGCCGTGCGCCGCAAGCATCGGTACGGCCGTTGCTTCCTCCCTCACCGGGATCCACACGTTGAGCCCGTGCGTGCCGCCGACGGTGACTCCGCGTGTGCCGAGACCGTCGACCACTGCCGCGCGTCGTGTGGCGTAGATCTCAGAAGCGGCCATGACCGACGCTTCGGTTCCGGGGGAGCTCAGCATCGTGAACAGGACCTTCTGGAGGAGGCGACTCGTCCATGACGGGCCGAGCATCCGTCTGCGTTCGACGAGGGATATGGCTTCGGACGTGCCGCCGACCGCGGCGAGCCTGAAATCTGGCCCGTGGGACTTCGAGAAGCTCCGTACGTGCACGACCTGGTCAGGGATCGTCGATCCGAAGCTGTGCAGTTCGGCCCCGGAAACGGCGCCAGAGTGGTCGTCTTCGAATATGAGCACCGGACGATCAGCGAGGATGGACGCGATCTCATCCCTGCGTCGCTGCGTCATCGAGACCCCTGTTGGGTTGTGCGCCCGTGGCTGGATGATGAGCACGCTCATGCCCGCGTCGACGGCGTTTCGCACAGCGTCAGGGTCGAGGCCCTCGTCGTCGAGAGGGAGGGGCAGCGTTTGGGCCCCGGCGAGGTCGAGCATGTCGAAGAGTGGGGGGAACCCAGGGTCAGAGATACCGACCTTGTCTCCCACCGTCACCATCGCCGTGATCAGCCTGTCGAGTGCATCCATCGCCCCGTTGAGCATCGTCAGTTTCTGAGGTTCGAATGGCCACCTGGCTCGGAGGAGGTGTTCAAGCTCGGAGACAACCGGGCGTTCGAGGTAGGACGCAACGACGGGAGTTTCGTCGAGTCCGTTCATCGCTGCAAGCGGATTCGGCAGGAGTCTGGCGTCGGGTACGCCGCTGCACAGGTCGAACCTCACGGCGTCCCGCGTCGTGGGGACCCTCCAGTAGCGGATCGTCGGTCCTGCATTCGGGGACCGTACGAACGACCCGCGTCTGCCTTCGGTATCGATGATGCGGTGTCTTCTCAGTATCCGCCACGCATCGCCCACGGTGGTGGGGGAGACGTTCAGCGCCGTCGCAAGTTCGCGTACGGTCGGGAGTCTGGAACCCGGCGTCAGGCCGTTGCTGGACACGAGCATGCCGATGCCGCGGGCGATGCCTTCAGCTGAATGGTCGCTGACCGCTCCTGCGATGGTTGTTGTCGAGTTCGCCATGTTTGTCTGGTACGAAAGGTACTTTGTGCACGTCGATTGAAATCACTCTAGTGTGGGCATGAAATCGACGCAGGGTCGACGAGCGCGCTCGCGGTGTGAGCCGCAGGCGGAAGGAGAATCCCATGAGCAGAATCGTGCGAGCAGCAGTCCTCCAAACGGAGTGGACCGGTGACAAGGAAACGATGATCGACCTGCATGAGCAATACGCCAGGGAAGCAGCCGCAGACGGCGTGCAGGTCATCTGCTTCCAGGAACTCTTCTACGGGCCGTACTTCTGTCAGGTGCAGGACATCGAGTACTACGGATACGCAGAGGAGATCCCTGACGGACCTACCACGAAGCGGTTCCAGGCGTTGGCCAAGGAACTCAACATGGTCATGGTGCTCCCGATGTACGAGCGCGAGATGGCGGGCTTCCTCTACAACACCGCCGCCGTGATCGACGCCGACGGCACCTATCTCGGCAAGTACCGCAAGCACCACATCCCCCATGTCGGCGGCTTCTGGGAGAAGTTCTACTTCCGTCCGGGGAACCAGGGGTTCCCCGTGTTCGACACGGCAGTCGGCAAGGTCGGGGTCTACATCTGTTACGACAGGCACTTTCCCGAAGGATGGCGTGCGCTCGGCCTCAACGGCGCCGAGATCGTGTTCAACCCATCCGCCACCAGCCGCGGGCTGTCCCGCTACCTCTGGCAGATCGAGCAACCCGCCGCGGCAGTGGCGAACATGTACTACGTCGGTGCGATCAACAGGGTCGGGGTAGAGGATCTCGGGGACAACGACTTCTACGGCACATCGTACTTCGCCGATCCCAGGGGCCAGTACGTGGGTGAGGTCGCATCCGACACCGCAGAGGAACTCGTCGCCCGTGACCTCGATCTCGATCGCGTCGAGGAGGTCCGCAACCAGTGGGCGTTCTACAGGGATCGCAGACCAGAGGCGTACGACGCACTTACCGAGGGATAGCGACCATGGGTATCCATCAAGAACTCACCGAGCGGACCCGAGCGGTCATGCCGTCGTGGCTTGCGCTCTACTACAAGGAGCCGATCGCGATCGACAGGGGCGAAGGCCGAACCGTCTGGGACCTCGAAGGAAACGAGTACCTCGACTTCTTCGGCGGCATCCTCACGACGATGACTGCGTACTCGCTCCCCGAGGTCACGGCTGCGATCAACGAACAGGCAGCCAAGGTGCTGCACACATCGACCCTGTACCTCAACGAACCGATGGTTGAACTCGCGGAGATGATCGCGGAACTGTCCGGCATCCCGGATGCCAGGGTGTTCTTCACGCCGTCGGGGACCGAGGCGAACGATGCAGCGATGCTGCTCGCAACCTCGTACCGCAGGTCGAACCAGGTCCTTGCGCTTCGCAACAGCTATCACGGGCGCAGCTTCACCGCCGTTGCGCTCACGAGCCACCGATCCTGGTCGCCCACCGGGTATTCAGGGCTGAACGTGCAGTACGTCCAGGGCCCGTACAAGGCCCGGAGCCCGTACAAGGATCTCGACGACGGAGCGTTCGTCGAAGCGGCGGTGACCGACCTATCCCAGGTGATCGACATGATGACATCTGGTGATGTCGCGGCGATGATCGCCGAACCGATCCAGGGCGTCGGCGGGTTCGCCACTCCGCCAGATGGGTTCTTCAAAGCGTTCAAGGACGTGCTCGACGACTACGGCATTCTGTTCGTATCCGATGAGGTGCAGACGGGATGGGGCCGTACGGGTGAGCACCTGTGGGGTTACCAGTCTCATGGCATCACCCCTGACATCATGACGTTCGCCAAAGGGCTGGGCAACGGACTCTCGATCGGTGGCGTCGTCGCACCCGCAGAGATCATGAATTGCATCGGAGCCAACTCCATCTCGACGTTCGGCGGGACACCGCTGGTGACGGCTGGGGCGCTTGCGAACCTGAAGTACCTGCTGGAACACGACCTGCAGGGCAACGCCCTCAAGCAGGGATCACGGCTGTACGAGAACCTGCTGCCGACGTGCAACGAGACACCGTGGATACTGGAACTCCGCGGCAAGGGTTTGATGCTTGGAATCGAGACCGTCGAACCCGACAGCGACGAGCCGAGTGCGTCGAGGGCGTCACAGCTCCTCGAAGAGTGCAAGGACCGCGGGCTGTTGATCGGAAAGGGCGGCCTCTACGGAAACGTACTGCGCATCGCCCCACCGTTGACCGTCACCGAACAAGAGATAGACACCGCGTCGCTGATCATCGCGGAAGCGGCAGCGGCAATCGACTGACTCGAGGAGAGGAAACCTCAAATGAAGACACTCATCTCAGGCGGAACCGTCGTCACGGCGATCGACACGGTCAGAGCAGACGTGCTCATCGACGGCGAAACGATCATCGCCATCGGCGCCCCTGGTACCCACACCTGGGCAGACGAGGCAGACACGGTGATAGATGCCACCGACAAGTACGTCGTTCCAGGAGGTATCGACCCCCACACGCACATGGAACTCCCGTTCGGCGGAACCTACGCCTCGGACACCTTCGAGTCCGGAACGAGGGCTGCAGCATGGGGCGGAACGACGACGATCGTCGACTTCGCCGTCCAGGTGAAGGGCGAGAGCCTCATCGACGGGTTCGACACGTGGATGGCCAAGGCGAAGGGACACTGTGCGATCGACTACGGCTTCCACATGATCGCCGGCGACATCAACCCTCAGTCGCTGTCGGATATGGATGTGCTCATCGAGAGAGGATGCACCAGCTTCAAGCTCTTCATGGCCTATCCGGGTGTCTTCTACTCGGATGACGGAGACATCCTGCGTGCCATGCAGAAGGCCGCATCGAACGGTTCGATGATCATGATGCATGCAGAGAACGGCATGGCGATCGATGTTCTGCGCGAGCAGGCTCTCGAGCGCGGTGAGACCGACCCGGTCTACCACTCATTGACGCGGCCGGCGATCACAGAGAGCGAGGCGACGCATAGGGCGATCGTCCTGTCCGAGCTTGCAGGAGCACATCTCTACGTGGTCCACATGTCGGCGAAAGAGGCACTCGATGAGATCACAGAGGCCAGAGACCGAGGTCTCCCCGTCTTCGCTGAAACATGCCCCCAGTACCTCTTCCTCACTCTCGAGGAGCATCTCGCATCGGAGGGATTCGAGGGTGCCAAATACGTCTGCTCGACACCCGTTCGCAAGGAAGCCGAGGGGCACCAGGAGGCTCTCTGGAAGGGACTGGCGACGAACGATCTCCAGGTGGTCTCGACAGACCACTGCCCGTTCTGCATGGATGACCACCCGGTGCTCGGAACACAGAAACGTCTCGGGGTCGGCGACTTCACCAAGATCCCGAATGGGCTCCCCGGAGTCGAAGACAGGTTCCAGCTGATCTACCACGGTGGAGTGGTCGAAGGACGCATCAGCCTCAATCGCTGGATCGAGTTGACCAGCACGGCGGCGGCAAAGCTGTTCGGCATGTATCCCAAGAAGGGCACGATCGCCGTCGGCTCCGATGCGGACATCGTCGTGTTCGATCCTGGC
Organism: Actinomycetota bacterium; assembly: GCA_039714815.1. Taxonomy (GTDB): domain Bacteria; phylum Actinomycetota; class Acidimicrobiia; order Spongiisociales; family UBA5794; genus JAMBLL01. The sequence continues at coordinate 7,422 of JBDLIR010000024.1, forward strand.
ATCAGTTGGACGAAGTCCGTGGCCCAGCATCACATGGACGTCGACTATTCGGCGTACGAAGGAAAGCACGTGGAGGGACGGGTTGAGACCGTTCTCCTGCGCGGCAAGGTGATCATCGACGGCGACGAGTACCTCGGAGAGACCGGCGATGGGGCGTACATCCCGCGCGACCGGGTGTCCGTGCACCACTAGCGGGCCAATCCAGGAGCAACGACGTGAAACAGATCAACCACATCATCGGCGGCAACGAGGTCGTTTCCGACTCGGGCAGGACATCGCCGGTCTTCAACCCCGCGACAGGTGAGATGACCGCAAAGGTGGGTCTCGCGACCACCGACGAGGTCGATCAAGCCGTCGCGACGGCAGCTGAGGCGTTCGGGTCATGGAGCGCAACGTCGCTCGCCAGGCGCACGGCGATCATGTATCGATTCAGGGACCTCGTGGACAAGCACAAAGAGGACATCGCGGCGCTACTCACTGCCGAACACGGCAAGGTGCTGTCAGACTCCCTGGGCGAAGTCCAGCGCGGCCTCGAGAACATCGAGTATGCCTGCGGCGTGTCGGAGCATCTCAAGGGCGAGTTCTCCCAGGAAGCTTCAACGGGGATCGACGTGTACTCCGTACGCCAACCCCTCGGTGTCGTCGCCGGGATCTCGCCGTTCAACTTCCCCGCGATGGTTCCCATGTGGATGTACCCGAACGCGATCGCGACGGGTAACACGTTCGTCCTGAAACCGTCGGAAAAGGACCCGAGCGTGAACACGCTTGCGGCGGAGCTCCTCGAGAAAGCGGGTCTTCCCGACGGGGTGTTCAACGTCGTCCAGGGCGACAAGGTCGCCGTCGACCGTCTGCTCGAACATCCCGACGTCGCTGCGGTGTCTTTCGTGGGTTCGACGCCGATCGCCCGCTACATCTACACGACCGGCACGAACGCAGGTAAGCGGGTGCAGGCCCTCGGAGGAGCCAAGAACCACATGGTCGTGCTTCCTGACGCCGACATCGGCCTCGCCGCCGATGCTGCGGTGAGCGCCGCGTACGGGTCCGCTGGAGAGCGCTGCATGGCCATCTCGGTCGTCGTTGCCGTCGGGTCTTCAGCTGATCCGCTGGTTGCCGCGATCGAGGAGCGCATTCCCGGTCTCGTCGTGGGAGCGGGCACGGACGCAGCTTCACAGATGGGGCCGGTGATCACGGCAGAGCATCGCGACAGGATCGCCTCTTTCGTCCAGGCCGCCCCGGCTGAGGGGGCGACGGTCGTGGTCGACGGCGGTTCTCAGAGTTTCGAGGGTGACGGCTTCTTCATCGCCCCATCGCTGATCGACAATGTCATGCCAGGTATGGCCTGCTACGAGCAGGAGATCTTCGGCCCCGTGCTCAACGTTGTGCGGGTCGACACCTACGACGAGGCGATCGAGATGATCGGTGCGAATCCGTTCGGGAACGGCACAGCGATATTCACGCGTGACGGCGGAGCTGCCAGGCGGTTCCAGATCGATGTCGACGCGGGCATGGTCGGGATCAATGTGCCTGTGCCCGTCCCCGTTGCGTACTTCAGCTTCGGTGGCTGGGGTGATTCGCTTTTCGGTAACGCACATGCGTACGGCCCTGAGGGGATCAACTTCTACACGAAGGCGAAGGTCATCACGAGCAGGTGGCCGGACCCGACTACGAGTTCGATCGACCTCGGGTTCCCCCAGAACGTATAGACGGGATCGCTGAAGCAATGGTGAACAGGTCAACCAGATGACGACACGTGAAGAGATCACGCTTGCGGTGGCCAAACTCGAGCGAAGAGAGGCCGGCAAGCGCCTCGTGCGCAAGGTCGTCGTCTTTGGTGTGTTCCTGGTCGTCCTGGCGCTGGCATACACGGGATACAAGGCCTTCGGGCAGGCGGTCGATGATGCCCAGACAGACTGGCCGGTCGTCGGAGTCGTCCTGCCGCGTTCCGACGACCTCACGATGCCACCGATCGTGTCCATCCTCGCCGAGTTCGGGGAACCTCCCCAACGCAACTCGAGCAAGCCGCTTGGCGTGTTCATCATCGAGGCTGGTCTGTTCACGTTCCGTGAGGCCGGGTTCGGGTTCATCATGGGTGTCGTGCTCGGCCTTGCGATCGCTGTGGTGATGCTGCGCTCTCGCTGGATCGAGCAGGGGCTGTCTCCGTATCTCGTGGCGTCCCAGACGATTCCGCTCGTCGCGATCGCGCCGATCATCGTCATCTGGGGATCGAACTCGATGGGCTGGCTCCCGTTCGAGTGGAAGACCTGGATGTCCGTAGCGATCATCGCAACGTACCTGACGTTCTTCCCTGTTGCCATGAACGGAATACGGGGCCTCCACGCCGTGGAGCCTGCAGCCATGGAGCTCATGCGTTCATACGCGGCATCGCGTCGACAGACGCTGTTGAGGCTGCAGCTCCCTGCCTCTGTCCCGTACCTGTTCGCCGCTTTCAAGATCGCCGCAACGGCGGCCATCGTCGGGGCGATCGTCGGCGAGATCTCCGGTGGGGTCAGCGGAGGCCTCGGCAGGCTGATCCTCGACTTCGCAAGCCGGTATACCACCGGGCCCGAACGCCTGTATGCAACGGTGATCGGGTCGGCTGTCCTCGGCATCATCGCCGTAGGGCTGGTCACACTTGCCGAGTACATCGTCCTTTCGAATCGTAAAGAGGAGCCACTTTCTCTATGACTGACAAGGCTGCCTTATGACTGACAAAGCGGCGTGCGCCGTCGAGATATCGGGTGTCTCGAAAGTGTTCAACGTTGGAAAACCCAACGAAGTCAAGGCTCTCGACACCATCGACCTCTCTATCTCTGACGGTTCCTTCGTATCGCTCATCGGTCCCTCCGGTTGCGGCAAGTCGACGCTTTTGAGGCTCATCGCTGCACTCACCCATCCGACCGACGGAACCGTGTGTGTCAACGACAAGGACGCCGACCAGGCGCGTGTCGACCGCGATTACGGGATGGCGTTCCAAACGTCCGCTCTGTTCAAGTGGCGTTCCATCACAGAGAACATCGAACTTCCACTCCAACTGATGGGCTGGTCCAGGTCCCAACGCAAGGACAGGGCGAACGAGATGCTCGACCTGATCAAGCTCTCGGAGTTCGGGGATCACTACCCCCATGAGCTGTCGGGGGGCATGCGCCAACGTGTCGCGATCGCGAGGGCGCTGTCGTTCCGGCCGGCCTTGCTCCTGATGGATGAGCCGTTCGGTGCACTCGACGAGATGACGAGAGAGCACATGCAGACGGAGTTGCTCGACATCTGGACCAGAACAGGTAAGACGATCGTCTTCGTGACACACTCGATACCCGAGGCGGTGTTCCTGTCTCAACGGGTGATCGTCATGTCTCCGCGGCCGGGAAGGATCGCATCCGATATCAGCGTCGATCTCGGTGAACGCGTGTTCGAGACCCGTGAATCTCCGGATTTCTTCACGAAGGTCACCGAGGTGCGTGAGGCGCTGAGGTTCGACCATGGAGCAGCCGGGTGATGGCGAGGCTCATGCGGGCATTCGGACCGGCATTGATCATGGGTGTCGTGGGCGTGGCGCTGTGGGAAGCGAGCCTTGCGATCATCCAACCGGAAGGGTTCGTGTTGCCTCCGCCGAGTCAGATCATCGCTGCGCTGCTCGACAGCCTCTCAGAGATCTGGACAGCGACGAAGAACACGGGGTACATCGTCATCACAGGACTCATCGGCGGTGTTGTGCTCGGCGTGCTGTGGGCTCTCCTCGTGTCGAGGTTCCGCACGGCGAATGAGACCTTGACACCGTTGGCGATCGCGCTCAACGCCATACCGATCATCGCCCTCGCCCCGATATTCAACGCATGGTTCGGGCTGCTGTCGCCGGTGTCGAACCAATCGATCGTTGTGATCCTGGTGTTCTTCCCCGTGTTCATCAACACGACGAAGGGCCTCACTGAGGTCAAACCAGGAGAGATCGAGCTGATGCACACCTATGCGGCGTCTCGGTGGGAGGTGACGAGGAAGGTCCGGTTCCCGAACGCGCTGCCGTACTTCTTCACTTCACTCAAGATCGCGTCCTCGCTGGCCGTCATCGGAGCGATCGTCGCAGAGTATTTTGGTGGGCGACAGGACGCACTCGGGCCGCTGATCGTGCAGAACGCCGGGCTGACGAGGTACGCCGATGCCTGGGCAGCGGTGCTTGCAGGCAGCTTGCTCGGCATTGTGCTATATCTCCTGAGTGGAATTTTCGAGCGTGCATCCATGCCATGGAAACACGC
>JBDLIR010000025.1:0-11604 GCA_039714815.1 Actinomycetota bacterium
CAAGAGGGCATCGAACTCCGACGAGCCACGCCGGATAGCCCTCCAAGCGACGTGCCGCGGATCGAAGCGTTCGGAGGGGGCGCGTGTACGCCTCGTGGTGCCCGACATCGACAACAACGTCCTGTCCATGCCCGCTCAGTTCGGCGATCGAGTCGTACAGATCGATGAATCCTTGCTGGACGAAGTCCTCGAGGTCAGGGCGCTCTCCTCCGGGTCGCAGGCCAATCCCGGGCAGCTTCTCGATAGGAGTCTCCGTTAGTACCGAGTCCACACCGATGTTGTGCCAGGTACCGTCGGATGAAGAACACATGGCGCGGGCGATGCTCGACTTCCCTGATCGGGGAGCGCCATTGAGTATCACGATTCGGCCGAGCTTCACCATCAACTCAGAAGCGTACCAATCCGTATTCGCCCGTCATGTCCCGATTCGCTGTCGTCGTGCTGCTGGATCGGCGTCAAACAGGGTGAGCGCATTCGAAGACGCCCATCTCTTTACCAACTCGGAAGAAGCCACTCTTCGTGATGTCGCGGTCGATTGCGGCACGGATTCGAACCCTGTCGTCGTCGGTCAGGTCCCGGTATGAATCGAGGTAGTCGACGGCATCGCTTCCGTCGGTGATTCGCAGCTCATCGTTCCTTCGGTGGACAACGACCGACTCGAAGGCTGTACGGAGGAATTCGGCGCCACTGTCGAGATCGAAGGAGAGCTTGATCGGCTCGTGTCCTGTGAGATCGTCGAGTTCACGCATGTGAAGTGCCCCGTTGGTTGACGCAATGAAGCGGCCGCCCTTCCTGATGACTCGTGCAGTCTCGGCGATGGCTGATGCGGGATCTTCGACGTGATAGAGCATGTGCGCGGCAAGCACGATGTCAAACGAGTCGGAGGCGAATGGGAACCGAGCTGCGTCCGCCACGACACCGGTGAGACCTGTTGCCGACGTCGCAGATTCGACCATCCCACGAGATCTGTCGGTCAGGACCACGTTCTCCGGTCGCGACTCACTGGTCTCCTGAGTCGCCCAGATGTCGCCAGTCCCACATCCGACGTCGAGGATCCTGCAGGACGGTGTCGGAGCCACGATGCGCCGCAACCACGACAGCCAGTCATCGTCAGCAGCGCTGTATCGGACGTGCACGTTGATCCTCGCTGCGAGGTTCTTCGGAGTCCGGTATTGGTCAGGGTCATTGAGATCCACGTGGACCGACGATATCAGGTGCCTGAAGGGCGCAGTGTCACCCTGACGTGCCCGGTGAGGGGAGTGCGGCTCGAGGTCGGCAGTGGAGTCACCGTCACGATCCGATACGACGCCGAAGCTCGTGGCGGCCTCGATACCGTTTACGTGATGCGGCGGTCGACGAAGATATCGAGAAGTCTTCCGACCTCCACGTCGTCTTCGAGGGGGTGTCTGAGGCGCGCGTCTGGGCGGAGGTGGTATTGATTGCGGCGACCGACCTTCTCGTGTGTGAGGTAGCCTGCTGCCTCGAGCTCGGCGACGATTCTCTGGGCAGCGCGCTCGGTGATACCCACCTGGTCGGCGACATCGCGCAACCGTATCCCTGCGGTCTCAGCGATCAGGATCAGGACGCGGGCGTGATTGGTGAGGAACGTCCAGGATCGGGAGTTGTTGGTCATTGGCGTGTCTCTGTAAGTCGGGGTGCGGTCGTCCCATGATAGCCAGAACAGCCATTGACGCTCCGGCATCGGCTCCTGATGACCTCGGAGTCCATCAGAGGCGGAAGGTCGTTGAGGAGCGGGGAAGCCACGGAGATTTTCACGGGCCCTCGCTGCCTGTTTGCGATCGGAGGGCGACGACCGCAACGGGGATCCGTGCGCGATCGAGGATGTAGTTGACCCGGTGTCCGAAGAAGGGGCGGTCGGTGAGTGGGCGACTGGATGCCCCGATCACGAGAAGATCGAAGTCGGATTCATCGACGAGGTCGATGATCGCCTCCTCAGCATTGGAGGCGATCTGAACATGGGTCTCGACCGAGACGCCGAGACGTTCTCCGAAGTCCGCCGCGCCAGCCATGATCTCTCTTCCCGAACGCATCGCCTCGCGCTCAGCGACCGAATTGAACATCATGCCCTGCCCCTCGGGGCGATTGACGACGTGGACGGCTGAAGCCTGGCCGTCACAGCAACGAGCGATGGAGTATGCGAGTTCCTCGGCTGCCCGAGACGAACGACTGGCGACGACCGGAACGAGTATGCGGGATGGGCCGGAAGCGGCGAGCGAACCTCCGGAGGGGAGGTGGACGACAACCGTCGGAATGTCGACGAGGGCAAGGATCCTGTCGACCGTCGTTGACCGCAGTCCCGGTTGCTCATCGCTGTCCGCTGAGGCCCCGATCAGCATGAGGTCATACCCGAGCCTGGCTTCGCGAGCTATTGCAGCGGCCGGGTCGCTCGCCCCGACCCGGAGGGTGTGGTGACGCGTGTCTCCCAGGTCTGCCGATACGTCGCTTGGCTTAGGTGACGAATCGCGGCGACGGCGTGGCAGATAGGGCCGCGGCGCGGAGACGTCCACCGCAAGCACCGTCACCTCAGAGTCGACAAAGACGTCTGCGATGATCCTGGCCGCGTAACGGCTGTTGTCTCCGCCGCGCGTTGGGAGCAGAATACGGCGACTGCCGAGGATCTCGGATGTGGCCTGAATAGCTTCGCGCTCGAGACGATTCGCCTCAGCCTCCGGGATCTCCCACCCCTGGACAACCCAGCGAAGCAACTGGGGCGCAGCCACGGATGTCACGATCGCTGCGAGGACGAGAACTGTGTATCCGGTGACGCTCACCACGCCCAGGTTGAGTGCGACGATGGCAACGACGATTCCCATTGCGCCAAGAGCGGTCAGGCCCGCGCCGAGTGCGAGCGCCTCGCGCCCCACCATGGCAGCGAGTCGTGCTCCCAGGACGGTGCCCGCCATCTTGGCGGCGACGGCCAACACGATGAGTGAAGCAGCCCACGCGACTGCCGTCCCTGACGTGAGCAGCCCGATGTCGACTTGTAGGCCGCTGAACGCGAAGAAGATCGGGGCGAAGAAGGAGGTGGTGACCGTCTCGAGCGAGCGACGAACTTCGGGAAGTTGGTGCCGTGTCGTAGCGAGGAGGATGCCGACGATGAAGGCGCCGAGGATGGCCTCGAGTTGCAGCGCCTGGGTTGCGATACCACCTGCGAAGGCAGCAAGGATGCTCACGGTGAGTGCCGCTGTCACACTCGACCCGCGGCCGAGGATGAATCGCATCACCCTGTCGAGTGCCCAACGCCCGAATGTGATCACTACTGCGAGGAACACCACGAGTCCACCGAACGAGCGCATGAGTAGCTCCGGTTGGAACCCATCGAGGGCGATCCCGGTGAAGGCGGCGAGGAGAAGCCACCCGACGGCATCCATCGTCATTCCAGCGGCGAGCGTGATCTGGGCGAAGTTCCGTCGCATCAATCCGAGGTCCTGGAGGATCTTCGCCACCACGGGAAGTGCCGAGACAGACAATGCCAACGCGAAGAACCCTGCGAAGACAGACCGGCTGATCCCCTCGCCCACGAAGTCGTCAGGCACGAGCCACGCGGTTCCGACCATGATCGCGAACGGCACGAGGAACCCGCCGGCCGACACCCATCCCGCAGCCCTGCGGAACCGGTAGATGATCCCGAGATCGGTGTCATATCCGATCACCACCAACAGCAGGATCACCCCGATCCACGCCAGAGCGAACACTGCCGAACGCACCGTCTCGTCCCCGAACAGCCATTCATGTGCCCCCGGAGCGATGCGCCCCAACAGCGTCTGACCCAGGATCACGCCTGCAAGCAGTTCGCCCACGACCGGCGGCTGGCCGGCCCACTTCAGGAGACCCCCGAGGGTTCGAGCGAAGCCGACCAATACGAACAGCTGCACCAGGAGCACGAGTACCTGGTGTTCGCTCAGGGGAGCCTCCGCACCGGCGGGAGGCACTTGCAGCAGCAGATCGATGGTCACCATGGCTCTGCTCCCGCTTCTGTCGCTTCTTTGCAACTTAGGGCTACGCCGCCATCAATGCGACTCACAATTGACGAGGTGTGTTTCCCGATAGTATTATCACGAAATACATAGCGTATATAGTGCATTTCGTACCTTCCTGACGTGTTGTCAAAGACATGAGGCTGATCGACGATGTGGCAGATCGTGACCCAACGCTTGGCGAACCCGGCCATCGGGTTCCCACGCGGTCGTGTCACGTTCCAGGCCGGGCCATCGGAAGCGGGAGACCGCGGTGCTCGTTGAAGATGTGATGACGACGCAGGTGCCGGCATGTTTCCGAGCCCAGCCGCTTGTCGCAGCCGCCCTGGTTATGCGCCACCACGATGTGACTGCCATACCTGTGATCGACGCGGACTCCCGGCTTGTCGGCTCGCTGTCTGTCGATGACCTCGTCCGCTGGCAAGCCCGTCGAAACGTGTCCCAGCGATGGACTCGCATACTGGAGAAGCCTGTTCTCGTAGCTCACGTCATGACCCACGAGGTCATCACTGTATCTCCGGGCGAGTCGGTCGCCGATGCAGCCCGTGTGATGCAGTACGTTCGACGGTCGGCGCTCCCGGTCGTGAACGCAGAAGGGTTTCTCGTCGGCATGGTCTCTAAGAAGGACGTCGCCTCGGCGTTGACGCGAACTGACGATTCGATGCAACTCGAGATCCATGAGCAACTGGCACAGCGCATCGGCACAACACCCATCGATGCCGTCGAGGTCCGCGTCGAGAGCGGGAGCGTGACCGTCAGCGGCACCGTCAGCACCGAGCGAGAAGCGCAGGTCGTGCGCCGGACCGTTGCGAATGTCACCGGCGTCGTCGGAATCCACACCGAATTGGTCCCGGACGTTGGTGCGGACCTCAACTGATCGATCACCAAATCGGTCCCTGTCGCTTCTGGCGTACATTCCGGACATATCTGTCCGTATTCGACGCAAGAACGGGTTAGACGAGGCGGCTGCTATCGACCGTCCGCGAGGAGGTCATCGAGAACGTCGGACATGTACTCGAGGGCGTGACTCTCGTCGAGGGCTCTCCCGAATTGACGGTCTTGTTCCGTGATGTCCTCCGAGTCGGCTCCAAACCCGTTCGAAGCGTCGGCGATGAATGTTTTGGCAGCTAACTCTGCGAATCCACCGCTCGTCTCGAGGAAACTGACGATGCGTGCAGCTTCGGGCACGTGGCCGATCGTCGTCATCATGTCGGCGAACACCGCATAAGCGAGCCCCCGGATGACCACGTTGTCTGAGTCGAGAAGATCCCCGACGTGGGAGCGGAGGATCTGGAACGCGCGCATCTGATCACCGCGCCGGAGGGCCGCTCGTGCCCGAATGGGCTCGTTCAATGAAGCCGTCCCTTGGGGGACGTCGATGTCGGCCGATTCGTCCATGAGGCGCTCCGCCCGCTCATGATCGCCCTGGAGCAGCGCTGAGAAGCCGAGCATGTACTGTGTCCAGTTGAGGAATGTGGGGGGTCCCTGCCGGCGATATCGTTCAACCAGTATCGCGATGCCGCGGTCGTGCTCCTCGAATCGTCCCAGGGCGAGCAGCGGCCCGAACACGCTCGAGATTTCGAGGAGCTCTGCGACATGATCCTCGCCGCGCAAACGCAGTTCGGCGACTGCCGCGGGCGAGCACGCAAGGAGTTCCTCGTCCTCGTCGAACGCAAAGGCCCTGGCGTGGCGCGTCAACGGATGGGCTGGCGCACCGTAACGCTCCACCAGGCGCTCGTAGGCGGCACTGTCACGGCGGAGCATGTAACGGAACGCAGCCCAGCTGAGGCCGAAGACGATCAGGTCGTCATCGCCAGGCTTCGCCATGGCGAGGATCCTCTCGACCCAATCACCGATCTCCGTCCGGCTGCGCAGACCTATTTCGGTTGCGACAGGGCTCACCAGCGCACGGGCGAGATGCAGGTCACCGGTGGCAAGGGCCCACTCGACCGCAGCGCGGAGATTGGCCCAGAGTTCGTTGAGTCGTGCCACTCCTTCGCTCTCTTCCCAACCGACAAGCAATCGCCCGATCTCGGCTACCTCATCGAGACACCACCTGGCGTGACGGGTCGCGACGAGTTCGGTCTGGCCTGCTTCGTAGAGGTGCTCCGCGGAGAACTGACGCATGGTTTCCAGAAGTCGGAACCGTCGGCCGAAGGACCCCGAATCAGCGATCACCATCGACTGATCGACCAGGTCACCGAGCAGGTCGTCGACGTCAGTGATCCCGAGCCCGGCGTCGGGATCGTCGATCTCTCGATAGTCGTCGGCGTCGAGAGAGCCAGAGGCAATAGCCTCAGCCGCCGCGAGATCGAACGGGCCGGCGAAGACCGACAGTCGCTGGAAGAGCGTCTGTTCCGCCGGCGTGAGCAGGTCGTAGGACCACTGGATCGTGGCACGCAGCGTTCTGTGGCGCTCGACGCCGGCCCGCCTGCCACCCGTCAGGAGGCGAAGTCGATTGTCGAGGCGCTCCACGAGGTCAGCGGGTGAGAGACTGGTCGTGCGGGCGGCCGCCAATTCGATAGCGAGCGGCACCCCGTCAAGGCGTCGGCAGATCTCCTCTACCTCGCTGCGTGCGGAATCGGGGTCGAATGACCGCGCTGCCGCGGTGGCGCGTTCGTTGAACAGCTCTACCCCCGGGCCCGCCGGATCCAGAGGAGCTACGGCGATCAGTTGCTCGTCGCGCAGTCCCAGACCCTCACGGGATGTGGCGAGAACCCGGACGTTGGGACAACGTTGTGCGACCGCATGAGCGAACTCGGCTGCGCCGTCGATGACGTGTTCGCAGTTGTCCAACACGAGAAGCACCTGGCGTGTCTCGAGTGACGCCACGATCGATTCCGTCAATGTCTGCTCGGGGACCTCCATGACCCCCAACGTATTGGCGACAGCGCGCGAGACATCGCTTGACGTTGCGATCCCGGCGAACTCGGTGAGCCATGCCCCCTCACGGTGATCGGACTCGGCGATGCGCGCCGCGGCTAGAGCGAGCCGCGTCTTGCCGATGCCGCCCGGCCCGACGAGGGTGACGATCGGTGAGCCTGCGAGAGCATGACCGATGGTTTCGAGGTCGTCCTGGCGTCCGATGAGCCTGCCCAGGCGTCGCGGAAGGTTTCCGCGTCGGCTATCCGCCGTGCGCAGCGGAGGATACGCATCGTCACCGAGTTGCAGGATGCGCTGTTGGCCCACGACGCCATCGAGGTGGAACATCCCGAGTTCGACCAGGTTGCCTTCGTCGATCAGCATCGAGGTCACACCGGACAGGAGGGTCTGGCCGCCGTGACCGGCGGAGGCGATGCGCGCCCCAACATTCACAGCAGGGCCGAAGTAGCGATTCTCTCGTTCTTCCGTCTCACCGGTGTGGAGACCGATCCGGAGGCGTACCTTGACACCCCCGGGCCACGGCTCGCTGCTTGTCGCCGCCTGCAGCTGCGTTGCCCAGGCGACAGCGTCACCTGCCCGGTGGAAGGCGACCCCGAACGAGTCGCCACCTGCTGCAAAGATGTAGCCTCCGTGATCATCGACCGCCGCCCTCACGAGTTCATCGTGTCGAGACAGAGCCGCGGCGGCGTGCTGTCGATGGGCGGTCCATAGCTTCGCCGAGCCTTCGACATCGGAGAAGCCGAACGTCACTGTCCCTGCTGGAGTTTCCGATCCTGGCCACTGTGACGACCCATCGACTCCGAGCTGCTCATCGTGGTCGAGGATCAGCAGCTCCAGATCGCGAAGACGCGGACCAGGCTCAACACCGAGTTCCTCGACGAGGTGCTCTCTGGCGGTGCGATACGCCGCGAGCGCATCGGCCTGGCGTCCCACCCGGTACAAGGCGGTCATCAAGAGCGCCCACAACCCTTCGCGGAATGGGTAATCGGAGGTGAGTTCCGTCAACGGGCCGATCGTTGCCTGCGGATCGCTCTCGACGCGGCGATCCAGATCGGTCTCGACAGCGCCCAGCCACTGCTCGATCAGCCCATCCACCGTCGCCGTCAGGTTGCCGGTATCGAGTCCGGCGAGGGGAGTCCCCGTCCACTCTTGCAGAGCCCCCTCGATGTTGCCGGAGTCCAAATGCCTTCGAAAGCGTGCGACGTCGACCGAGTCGGCGCCGACGTTGAGGCGGTAGGCGACGCCGGTGCGAACGATCGACTCGGGGCCGAGGCCCTTACGGAGACGGGTCACATACGATTGCAGGGTCTTTTCAGCCGTGCGAGGTGGCTCCTCGCCCCACACCATGTCGACCAAACGCCACACAGGGACGGCAGACCCCGGCGACAGAGCAAGCGCCGCCAGCACCGTCTGGCACTTCGCAGGACCGACATCGATCGGTGCGCCATCAGCTGTGGCAGCGCTGACTCCACCGAAAAGGCTGATCTCCACCAATGGCCCGGTCCTTTCTCCGTTGATCGTGGCGTGTGCCATACCTCGCACAGCGATGAGGGAACCCTGCATCTGGCAGGTTGCGTCCCGGTTGAGTCCCGGTTGAGCCTTCCTCGTCGGTCACGACCGTGGCAACAGTGATCCACCGGTCGGGTCCAACCCGGGTGTGTGAGTCTACGCCGAGTGCGATTCATCGTGGATCGCCCAGGAGGATTCACAATGTCAAATACTCTATACAAACTCGGTCGGTTCGCCGCCCGGCACCCCTGGCGTGTGATCGGAGCGTGGCTTGCCATCTCCGCACTCGTGATCGGGGTTTCCGGCGCCTTTGGCCAGGAACTCGAGGACAAGTTCGAGGTGCCCGGACTCGACTCCCAGCAAGCCATCGAGCTGCTGTCGGCTGCCAACTCCGACGCGGCGGGACTCACCGCCCAGGTGGTTCTGACACCGCTCGACGAAAGCGCGACCTTCTTCGATTCGCCGGACGCGCAAGCCGCGCTGGCTGAGGTCCAGGCGGCGGTTGCGGGCCTGCCGAAGGTGATCAGCACCAACGACCCGGCCTCCGCTGTTGCATCGGGACCCGATGCCGCGGTGATGAGCGGAGCAGTCTCGTCCGACGGTCGAGTCGCCCTCATCCGCGCCCAGTATCCGGTCATCGATGATCTCGATGTGGGTGACCTCGAGAATCTGAAGGAGTTGGGCGTCGAGGCCGAGCAGGGTTCGCCCCTGCAGATCGAGCTGAGCGGCGACCTGTTCTTCTCGTTCGAGGAGGCCGAGACCGGTGCGGGTGAGATGATCGGATTGATCGCCGCTGTGATCATCTTGCTGGTGGCATTCGGATCACTCATCGCCATGGGACTCCCAATCGGAATGGCGCTCTTCGGTCTCGCGCTCGGCATCAGCTCGATGGCGCTCATCACCTATCTGATCGACATTCCCAGCTTCGCCCCTCAGATGGCCAGCATGATCGGTCTCGGGGTAGGCATCGACTATGCACTCTTCCTCGTAACCCGGCACCGCGAGTTCGTCGCAAAAGGGATGACTATCGAGGAATCGGTGGGTCGTGCAAGCGCCACTTCCGGCCAGGCGGTGGTGTTCGCCGGCGGTACCGTCGTCATCGCCATCCTCGGCCTTGCAGTCGCTGGTGTCCCGGCTCTGACAGCCGCAGGTATCGCCACATCGATCATCGTGCTCATCATGGTGATCGCCTCGGTCACGCTGCTTCCAGCGTTTCTTGGCCTCGCCGGACACAAGATCGACAAGTTCGGGTTCGGCAAGCGCAAGACGAAAGCTGAGTCCGCGGTGGGTTCGAGGTGGCAGCGTTGGGGTATGCATGTGTCCAGAAACGCCTGGTCTTATGCCATCGGCGTCACCTTGTTCCTTCTCGTGCTGACCGCACCCGTTCTGAACCTTCGTCTGGGATTCCCCGACGACGGAACCCTTCCCGAGACACGGACCGAGCGTCAGGCCTACGATCTCGTCGCTGAAGGCTTCGGTCCCGGCATCAACGGCCCCCTGATCATCGCGATCGACATCTCGGAGGATGAGAGCGTCGTTACACCCCTCTTCGACAGCATCTCGGCCGACAGTGGTATCGCTGCCGTCGCTCCCCCCGAAGTGAATGTCGAAGCCGGAGTGGCGACCCTCGTCGCCTTCCCGACCACGGCACCCCAGGACGATGCGACCCTCGAGACGATCAAGCGCCTCAGGGCCGACGTCTTCCCACCGGTGCTGGACCAGAGTCCCGCTCGGGCCCATGTTGGTGGTTCCACAGCGAGCTTCGCTGACATCGGTGATCAGGTCACTGATCGACTGCCGGCGTTCATCGCTGCGGTGATCCTGCTGTCGTTCCTCTTGCTGACCCTGGTGTTCCGATCGATCCTCGTGCCCCTCAAGGCAGCAGTGCTGAACCTTCTCAGCATCGGTGCCGCTTACGGCGTGCTGGTCATGGTGTTCCAGTGGGGCTGGGGTAAGGGCCTGATCGGTCTGGAGTCGACCGTTCCGATCGTCTCGTTCATCCCCATGTTCATGTTCGCCGTCCTGTTCGGGCTCTCCATGGACTACGAGGTCTTCCTGCTGTCTCGTGTGCGTGAGGAGTATCTGATCACGGGCGACAACGACGCCTCGGTCATCCACGGTATCGCCAGCACAGCCAGAGTGATCACGTCTGCCGCGCTCATCATGATCTCGGTGTTCCTCGGCTTCGTCCTCGGTGACGACCCGACCATCAAGATGGTTGGTCTCGGTCTCGCCACAGCCATCTTCGTCGACGCCACCATCGTGCGGCTGGTCCTCGTTCCAGCCACGATGAAGCTCATGGGCGATGCCAACTGGTGGATCCCTGACTGGCTCGACCGTCTCCTGCCGACCATCGACATCGATGGCGAGACCGGTCTGCCGGATCCCGAGATGGAGGTCGATGTCGACGCGGACGCTCTCAAGGAAGAGGTGCTCGTATGAACGCCGTTCCCGTAATCCAGGAAGAGATTCAGGAAGAAGAAAGGACACAGATGCGGAGGGAGCTACGACAGGGTCGTGGCACCTCCGCGGGGTCGGGAGACACGATCCTCGAAGTCGAAGACCTTCACAAGGCCTATGGCTCGGTGATCGCGCTCGATGGCATCGATCTGTCTGTGGAACGAGGGCGGATCGTCGGCATTCTCGGCCCGAATGGCGCAGGTAAGACAACCCTCGTGTCCATCATCTGTGGACTGCGCAGAGCTGATAGAGGACGAGTCACCGTCAACGGCATCGATGTTTCCCGCCATCCACAAAGGGCGAGGGCTCACATCGGCCTGGCGCCCCAGGACATGGGCATCTACCCCAGCGTGACCGTGCGCAACAACCTGCACCTCTTCGCTGACTTGCAAGGCGTGTCCGGTCGGAGGGTCAGCGCTCAGATAGAACGGATCGCGACTGCCCTCAGGCTCGAGGGACTGCTCGATCGGAAATCCGGCGAGCTGTCTGGCGGCCAGAAGCGGCGGCTTCACACCGCCATTGCGCTGCTCAACGATCCGCCGCTCGTGATGCTCGATGAGCCAACGACGGGTGCCGATGTCGAGACGCGGGCAGCACTGCTCGAAGTCGTCACCGACCTGGCACGTCACGGCTCATCGGTTCTCTATTCAACCCACTATCTCCCCGAGATCGAGACACTCGACGCCACGGTCGTGATCATCGAACGGGGCAGCTTGATCGCCTCCGGCACCGTTGAGGATCTCGTGGCAGCCCA
>JBDLIR010000026.1:0-11446 GCA_039714815.1 Actinomycetota bacterium
CGATGATGACCACGCATGCAAGGTACCGGTCGCCTCTGTCCCATTCGTCCTCGTCCGGCATGTACGTTATGAGACCGGGAGCGTGCGTCAATTGATCGCCAAAGGCCATGTTGTAGGCCTCGTCACAGTCGAAGTTGCGCTGACGTTCGATGGCTTCTCCGTCGAACGTTTCGCTGTCTGTTCCCTGCGTGAACCCGATGAGCACCTCGGCATTGTGAACCCCGGAACACGGGACTACGACATCTCTGGGGAACGGCGCATACGGCAGGTCTTCGGTTTCGTCGAGGAACAGACAGTCACCGCTCGCCCATGCCGGGTTCGGTTGCCTGTCCGCCTCGAGGCCGCTCAGGTACGTGACCGCTGCGTCTTCATCGAGAGACGATGCGACAACGAACCCGTCACCGTTCGACCACAGGTGCAACACAGCGCCGCCAGGGGAGTCTGCTGTGAAGATGCCCGTTGCCGGGCTTTCCGGTTCCGCCCCGGTGAGGGCGTGGATGAGGTCTGGAATGAATCCGGGGTCGCCCCTCCACGTCAGATTCGGGATCACAGATACGACAGCGACATGGTTTCCTCCCGCATCGGAATATATGACTTCGCTCTCACCGGCCACGAGGTCCGGCGGCAGCCATTGATCGATGAAGAAGAGGAGGTCGTTGGCAGTCGCCGGTGGATCCTCGACCTCTTCGAACCCCTCGATCGGGCTCAGTACGTCGATCGCGACGTCTGCCGGATCCTCTCGCTGAGGAGGTAGGAAGTTCCCCTCGCCATCGGTCGCGGGTGTCGTTGTCGTTGTAGATAGGGTCGCGTCAGTCGGGCTGTCTTTGCCTGAGATCTGTGGCGTGCATGCCGCGGCGGCGAGTGCGCACCCAAGAGCGACGACAGCGAGACGAGAAACGTACCGATGCGTTGTTGACGCCTCGCTGCTGTTCACTGATGAGCCTACATCCTGGCCGATGTCACGCGGTCGAGCAGGTACTGGTCGAGGTTGTGGAGAACCCCCGTAAGCGGGTTGTCAGGGATCGAGCTAGCGGCTTCTTCGGCTGCTTGAATCCGCTTGACGGCTTGATCGAGGACAACGTCGACATATCCGCCACGGACCGTGAGGTCGATGACTTGAGCGATGTCATCGGGCGCGTAGGGTTGTCCGTTTCCAAGTAGCTTCTTGATCGCATCGCCGTCCGGGCCTTCGGCTGCGAGAAGCACAGGGAGCGTGAAGGTCCCCTCGCCGATGTCACTTCCCGCGGGCTTGCCGAGGAACGCTTCGTCTGCGATGAGGTCGAGCACGTCGTCGGTTATCTGGAACACCATGCCCATTTCCCACGCCCACGCAGAGATCGCCTCGACAGCGCCGCGCTCGGCACCGCCGGTGATGGCGCCGAGCCTCGCCGAGGTTCTGATCAGCGAAGCAGTCTTGCCTCCGATCACATCGTGGTAGCCATCTGTTCCATGCGAGAAACCGTCGGCGTACACGAGTTCGGCGACCTGCCCCTCACACAACGTCGCGTACGTCTGTGCGATGAGGGTGACCGCTTCGATGCCCAACGGCGCAGCGACCTCAGAGGCCCGTGCCAGGAGGAAATCTCCAGCGAGGATCGCCACGGTATTCGTCCAATTGGTATTGACGCTCGTCTGGCCACGCCGCGAACTCGCCTCATCGATGACGTCGTCGTGATAGAGCGAGCCGAGGTGCACGAGTTCTACGGAAACGCCTGCCTCGACCGGGCCGTCGCCGCCGGCTGAACCGAGTTCGGCTGCCACCTGGGCGAGGAGCGGCCGGTATCTCTTGCCGCCGGCCGAGATGAGGTGCTGTGCGATCTCCGTCAGAAATGGCGTATCTGCGACCGTGACCTCGAGGAGCCTCTCTTCGATCGTCTCCATGCGCTCCCACACACGGGGGATTGGGACGAGTTCTTGAAAGATGGGGCGGTCCACTGGGGCTCCGTGTGCGGGGAATGGTGATGCTAGCTGCCGGGTTCCATGTAGTGAACACGACGCAAATCATGCGTGGCAAGGGTATCTCTCCGGTTTGTGGTATCTCCGCCGTATCGGGACTGAGTATCTATACTGCGCGGGGCGCACCGACTTCAGGAGCGCCATATGTGTATACGAGGTGATGAAGGTTGTTCGAACGCTTCACAGATAGGGCCCGCAGGGTCGTGGTGCTAGCCCAGGAAGAAGCTCGGCTGCTCAACCACAACTACATCGGGACCGAACACATCCTCCTGGGTCTGATCCACGAGGGTGAGGGTGTTGCTGCACGAGCCCTCGAGGGAATGGATATCAACCTCGAGTCCGTTCGCAGCGAGGTCGTCGAGATCATCGGTCAAGGCTCGCAGTCTCCATCCGGCCACATCCCGTTCACCCCTCGTGCAAAGAAGGTTCTCGAGCTGTCGCTGCGTGAGGCCCTCCAACTCGGTCACAACTACATCGGTACGGAACACATCTTGTTGGGGCTCATCCGTGAAGGCGAAGGTGTCGCCGCCCAGGTGCTCGTCAAGCTCGGAGCCGAGCTGACGAAGGTTCGCCAGACCGTCATCCAGTTGCTCTCTGGTGTGCAAGGAGACGAAGGGTCTTCGTCGAGTGCGCATCCCGGCGGTGGATCGACCAGCTCGCGCGGTGAGGGTGGATCTTCGGGTTCCACGGTGCTCGACCAGTTCGGCCGCAATCTCACCCAACTTGCCCGTGAACAGGAACTCGACCCTGTCATAGGTCGTGCGGACGAGATCCAGCGTGTCATGCAGGTGCTTTCGAGGCGTACGAAGAACAACCCTGTCCTCATCGGGGAACCCGGTGTCGGGAAGACGGCCATCGTCGAAGGCCTTGCCCTCAAGATCGTCGACGGCACCGTGCCAGACACGCTCACCGACAAGCACATCTACACACTCGACCTCGGTGCACTCGTTGCCGGGTCGAGGTATCGCGGAGACTTCGAAGAGAGGCTCAAGAAGGTTCTCAAGGAGATTCGCACCAGGGGTGACATCATCCTGTTCATCGACGAGATCCACACACTCGTCGGCGCCGGAGCAGCTGAGGGCGCCATCGACGCCGCAAGCATTCTCAAGCCGATGCTTGCACGTGGCGAGCTCCAGACGATCGGCGCAACCACGCTCGAGGAGTACCGCAAGCACCTCGAGAAGGACTCCGCCCTCGAGCGCAGGTTCCAGCCGATCCAGGTTGAAGAGCCATCCATTGCCGACACGATCAAGATCCTCGAGGGGCTTCGTGAGTCCTACGAAGAGC
The DNA here is from genome assembly GCA_039714815.1 of Actinomycetota bacterium. GTDB lineage: Bacteria > Actinomycetota > Acidimicrobiia > Spongiisociales > UBA5794 > JAMBLL01. Next base: position 3,244 of record JBDLIR010000026.1, read on the forward strand.
ATCACAAGGTCGAGTTCACCGAACAAGCACTCGTCAACGCGGCCAACCTCGCCGATCGCTACATCGCGGACAGGTTCCTCCCCGACAAGGCGATCGACCTGATCGACGAGGCCGGCAGTCGCATGCGGTTGCGACGCTCGGACCTTCCGGCCGAGGTGAAGGACATCGATACCAAGATCGGCAAGGCTCGCGCAGACAAGCGTGAAGCGATCAACGCACAGCAGTACGAACGGGCAGCGAAACTGCGCGATCGTGAGCGTGAACTGATCACCGAACGCATCGACGCTGAAGCTCGTGCAAGCGAATCCGGAACGGACTACTCAGCGATCATCGACGAGGAAGAGATCGCAGAGGTGCTTGCACAGTGGACAGGCATACCCGTTCACAGGCTCACAGAGGAGGAGACCGCAAAGCTCCTGAACATGGAAGCCGAGCTCCACAAGCGCATCATCGGCCAGAGCGATGGCATCACCGCAGTATCCAAGGCGATCCGCAGGACCCGCGCCGGTCTGAAAGATCCGAAACGCCCGGCCGGGTCGTTCATCTTCCTCGGCCCATCAGGCGTTGGAAAGACAGAGACCGCTAAGACCCTGACCGAGTTCCTCTTCGGAGACGAGTCTGCGCTGATCCAGATCGACATGTCCGAGTACATGGAGAAGCACGCGGTCAGCAGGCTTGTCGGGTCACCTCCGGGCTATGTCGGATACGACGAGGGTGGCCAGCTCACCGAAGCTGTGCGTCGCAAGCCGTTCTCGGTCGTCCTGTTCGACGAGATCGAGAAAGCACATCCCGACGTGTTCAACATCCTCCTCCAGATCCTCGAGGATGGCCATCTGACGGATTCCCAGGGCAGAACGGTCGACTTCAAGAACACTGTCATCATCATGACGTCCAACCTCGGTACAGCGGATCTGCGCAAAGCGAAGATCGGCTTCGCCGAGGCGAGCGATGAGCTGAACTACGACAAGATGCGCGAGAAGGTGATGGATGCCCTCAAGCTGCACTTCCGGCCTGAGTTCCTGAACCGCATCGATGAAGTCATCGTGTTCCACGAGCTGACCCTCGACGAGGTGAAGCTGATCGTTGACCTGCTTCTCGTCCGTCTGCGCAACCAACTCGAGAACCAGGCACTCGACCTCGTGCTCACCGACGACGCCAAGGTATTGCTCGCCAAGAAAGGGTACGACCCCCAGCTCGGTGCCCGTCCGTTGCGTCGAGCGATCCAGAGGCTGCTCGAAGACCCGCTTTCGGAGAAGGTGCTCTTCAAGGAGTTCTCCGCCGGGAGCACCGTGCTCGTGACCGTCGATGCGACCGACCCCGAGAAGCTCACGTTCGAAGCGATCGAGACTCCCAACGAGCCGTTGGTCGAGCTCGCGGAGAACTGACCGCTTGCTGTCGCTGGTGCCGCTACTGTTGTCCACACATCAACGTGTGGGCCGAGGACAGTGAGTGGTGGCCGGGAGGGAGCACAGATGCGTTCCACGGTGCAGAATCGAAGGACGTCGTTCGGAGTATTTCTCGTACTGGCGCTCGTAGCAACCGCGTGTGGCGGTGGCGGCGCAACCGACACTGCCCCACCGTCGAACGGTAACGATGCAACCACGACCGTGGCTGCCGTCACCGATACCACCACAACGACGACCGATGAACCAGCTGAGACGACGACTACCGAACCTCTCCCCGGCGAGGGAATCCGTGTCGGCATGGCGTACGATGCCGGTGGCCGGAGCGAATCGGTCGTCGCGGACTCTGCGGGTGCAGGCCTTGACAGGGCCGTTGAAGAGCTCGGCATCGAATCCAGCGAGATCGAATCGTCAGCCGATGGCGAGAACCGTGAAGAGATCGTTGGGCTGCTCGCTGAGAGCGGTAGCGAGCTGGTATTCGCTGTCGGGTCGTCGTTCGCTGACGGTGTTGCTTCGGCCTCGGCCACCTATCCTGACACCCACTTTGCGGTCGTGGACGCGGTCGTGGACGCGCCGAATGTTGTATCGCTCGTTTTTGCCGACCATGAGGGCTCGGCCCTCGTAGGTGCTGCTGCGGCACTCAAGACCAGTACTGACAAGATCGGCTTCATCGGCGGTCTTGCCGGAGCCGGTCTCGTCGAGAAGGTCCAGGCCGGCTTTGAAGCTGGCGCGAAGGAGGTCACCCCTGACGTCGAGATCGTTGTCGAGCACCTGACCGTGGCTCCAACGCCTGAAGAGGCGAATAGCGTCGCTTCAGGAATGTTCGAAGACGGCGTAGACGTGGTCTACTTCGCCGCAGACGGATCCGGCGCCGGCGTTTTCGAAGCAGCCAGGGAGGCATCCGAGGAGGGGGAATCGAAAGTCTGGGTGATCGGTTTCGTCGCCGACCAGTATGAGGACGCCGATGAGGAAGTCCGGGAGTACATCCTGACCTCCATGTTCAAACGGGTCGATGTTGCCGTGTTCGCCACGATCAACACCGTCGTCTCGGGCGGCCGGCAGTCCGACGTGGTGCTTCTCGATCTTGGCGCTGATGGTGTTGGCTACTCGACATCTGGCGGATTCGTGGACGATATCAGCGACCAGCTCGACGAGCTTCGGAGCAGGATCATCGGCGGTGACCTCGTGATCCCGACAGAACTCGAGAGCTGATTGAGTCTGTTTCTGGTCCCGTCTGTCTCAACCACGGTGGGTCTTCCGCCGCCGGCCGCACTATCATTAAAGAGTTCCTTCACAGCTGAGGAGGGGACCAAGTACACGACTAACGAAAGGGTGCGGAATGCGCTCAATAATCAAGAAGCGAGCAGTCTTGTTCTCATTGCTCCTCGTTTTGGGTCTCGTTGCGGCCGCTTGTAGCAGCACTGACGATGAAGCCACCACGGAGACGACCGAGGCTGTTACGGATACGACCGAAGGTGTGACCGAAACGACCGAGGCGATGGCAGCGTTCGAGGGCGAAGCGATCAAGACCTGCCTGTTGACTGACCTTGCTGGCGTCGACGATCGCAGCTTCAACGCAAGCGCATGGGCCGGTGTCCAGGCCGCCATGGATGCGGGTTATGCGACCGCAGACTCATTCTTCCTCGAGTCGACTGACGCAGCGGACTGGCAGCCGAACATCGACCAGATGGTCTCCCAGGGCTGTCAACACATCGTGACCGTGGGCTTTGCTCTCGGTGAGGTCACCGGCATCAATGCTGCCGCCCATACAGACATCACGTGGACGATGCTCGACAACGTGCTGACAGACGAGAACTTCGCTCCTTTGGCGCTGCCGAACGTGCGTGAGCTCGTCTACCAGACCGACCAGGCCGCGTTCGCTGCGGGCTACCTCGCTGCCGGTGTGAGCGAGACCGGGACTCTGTGCACCTATGGTGGCGCAAACTTCCCGACGGTGTCGATCTTCATGGACGGATTCACCCGCGGTGCGCAACACTACAACGAGGTCAAGGGCGCCGACGTGAATGTTCTTGGCTGGGATCCTGAAGCTGCCGACGGTGTCTTCACCGGGAGCTTCACCGATATGGATCTTGCCAGAAGTACAGCAGAGGGTCTGTTCCAGGAAGGCTGCGACGTCATCATCCCGGTTGGTGGAGCGATCAACCTGCCAGCGGGCGACGTGATCAACGAGTTGGGTGTTGGCGCCATGATCGGTGTTGATGCCGATGCGTTCTTCGCCATGCCAGAGCAGTACCAGTCCGTGTGGCTGACGACGGTGGAAAAGTCGATGTCTCCGTTCATCGCCCTGTCCATTCAGGAGCAGGCTGAGGGCACGTGGACCGCTGGATCGTTCGTAGGCAACCTGGAGAACGACGGAGTTGGACTTTCTGAGTTCCACGATTGGGATTCGAAGGTGTCTGATGAACTGAAGGCTGAGGTCGAACAGCTGCTGCTGGACATCAGGGACGGCGTGGTCAAGGCTGACTTCACGCCTGTCGGATACTGATTTGTAGTAACTGACCCATACCGACTGAAGAGGGCCCCCACAGATGTGGGGGCCCTCTTTGCGTCTGCAGAAGCTGTCGGCCCAAGAGTCGTCTAAGGTACGGACAGCACTGATGGCCAGGAGGCAAGCTTGTCACTTGAATTGCGAAACATCACCAAGCAATTCCCTGGCGTGCTCGCCAACGACGATGTCAACCTCGAGGTTGCAGCAGGTGAGACCGTTGCACTGCTTGGTGAGAATGGCGCCGGCAAGACAACCTTGATGAACATCCTCTACGGGCTGTACACGCCGACGTCGGGCGAGGTGCTCGTCGACGGCGAACCGCTCGATCTCCAGTCACCAGTTGATGCCATCGCGGCCGGCATTGGGATGGTGCATCAGCATTTCATGCTCGTGCCTGTGTTCACGGTGGCCGAGAACGTTGTTCTCGGTGACGAACCCACGAAACAGGCAGGCTGGCTCAATCTCAAGGCGGCGCGCGAATCTGTTCGCAAGATCTCGAAGCGCTACAAGCTCGATGTGGATCCAGATGCCATGATCGAGGATCTTCCGGTCGGAATTCAACAACGGGTCGAGATCATCAAAGCGCTTTCGAAGGAAGCCCGGTTCGTCGTATTCGACGAACCGACGTCGGTTCTCACACCACCAGAGGTCGAGGGCTTCTTCGACATCGTCGACGGGCTCAAGGCAGACGGCAAGGGAATCATCTTCATCAGTCACAAGCTTGGCGAAGCCCTGAGGATCGCCGATCGTATCGTGATCATGCGTCGTGGCCAGACGGTCGCTGAAGTCCTACCTTCCGAGGTTGATGAGAAGGGACTTGCGGAGCTCATGGTTGGGAGACCGGTCGATCTTGTCGTCGACAGAGCGGAAGCGAAACCTGAAGATGTCGTGGTTTCGGTGGAGAGTCTGACGGTTCTCAATGATCGCGACGCGGTGGCTGTTGACAACGTGTCGATGTCGATCAGGGCCGGAGAGATCGTTGGAATTGCAGGAGTCCAGGGCAATGGTCAGACGGAACTCGTTGAGACACTCACAGGACTACGACCCTCCATCGGCGGTGTCGTGAGACTCGACGGTGAGGATGTGACATCGAAGTCGCCCCGCGCGATCCACAATATGAACGTTGCCCACGTGCCTGAGGATCGTCAGAGATCCGGATTGGTCCTGCCGTTCAGTGTGACCGAGAACATCGTTCTCAATTCTTACCATCAGTCGCCGATCTCTCGTGGTGTCCAGATGAACTGGGACGCCTCTCGCGATCGGGCGAGCCGCCTTGTCGAGGAGTACGACGTACGCACCCCCGCCATCGATGCTCTCGTTTCAACCTTGTCGGGCGGAAATCAGCAGAAGGTCATCGTGGCGAGAGAATTCGACCGTGATGTCAAGCTTGTCATTGCCTCACAGCCGACGCGTGGTATTGACGTGGGTTCGATCGAGTACATTCACTCTCGCATCGTCGAAGAGAGAGATGCTGGTTCAGCGGTTCTCATCGTCTCATCCGAACTCGACGAGATCATGGCATTGTCGGATCGCATCATCGTGATGTTCGAGGGAAGGATCGCCGGCGAGTTCGATGGAACGGCGTCGATGACTGAGATCGGGCTAGCCATGCTCGGCAGCGAAGGGAATGGTGAGGCATCGTGACTGATGGTCAAGCACCTGGCGGAGGTTGGGGGGACAAGGGATACTCGGAGTGGTTCGCCCGCGTGTCGGGTGTCGGGACTTCCCTCAAACAAGCAACTCTTGTTCCGGCGCTCGCACTCCTGACGGCCTTGATCATCGGTGGGATCATCATCGCTCTCACCGACCTCGACACACTCAGCGTGTGGGGCGAGGATCCCGTGGAGGCCTTCAAGCTCACGATGGCGGGGATCTTCGACTCGTACAGGGCCTTGTTCGTCGGATCTATCGGCTCCCCCAGGGCCATCAGCGAGACGCTGTTCGCAGCCACGCCCCTGATCCTTGCCGGGCTGGCGGTCGCGGTCGGTTTCCAGGCGGGTCTCTTCAACATCGGTGTGAACGGCCAGATGCACATAGGTGGCATGGCTGCTCTGTGGGTGGGGTTCACGTTCGATCTCCCTGCGATCGTGCACATACCGCTCGTTCTCGTGGGTGCGATGGTCGGCGGTGCGATCTGGGGCGGCATCTCAGGTCTCTTGAAGGCACGAACAGGCGCACACGAGGTCATCACGACGATCATGCTGAACTTCATCGCCTTGTTCCTCGTCGATTACCTCCTCAAGACGACGCTGTTCCAACAACCGGGTCGAAACGATCCAATATCACAGGCTGCCAATGCCTCTGCGCAGTTCCCCGCGCTCATCGGGGACTTCCGGGTGAACATCGGGTTCTTGATCGCGCTTGCGGCGGTGGGATTCGTCTGGTGGCTCATGTATCGGTCAACGATCGGATTCGAGTTCCGTGCCGTCGGGTACAACCCCGACGCAGGCAAGTACGCGGGCATGAGCGTCGCCTGGGTATACGTTGCGGTAATGGGTGTGGCTGGCGCTCTCGCCGGAATCGCTGGCTCCAATCAGATTCTTGGTCTCGAGCCGTACCGGGGTATCTCGAACTTCGCAGGCACCATCGGTTTCGACGCCATTGCTCTGGCGCTGCTCGGTCGATCCCATCCAGTGGGAGTACTGTTCGCCGGCCTTCTCTTCGGTGGACTTCGCGCCGGTGGCCGTGAAATGCAAGGTGCTGCAGCGATTCCAATCGATCTCGTACTCGTGCTTCAGGCATTGATCATCGTCATGATCGCCGCACCGGAGTTGGTGCGGGCGATCTATCGACTCAAGACTCCTGAGGACGAGCCCAAGGCCATGGTCACGTCTGGAGGGTGGGGCTGATGACGGCTGTGACCGAAACCGACAAGATCGAGATCAAGAGACGGTCCACGCCCGCAGAGAAACGTGCGACTGCCGTTGGGCTCGTGCTCATCGTCCTTGCAGTGTTCACCTTCTGGGTGTTCGGGCTCGGCAGCGAAGCCGGTATCCAGTCGGAGTTCAAGTTGTCACTGCCCGGAGCGCACTTCGAAGACCTCGCCTGGGTGGTGAACTCGCGTTGGCTCGCATTTGCCGTGTCTGGGATGCTGGCCTTCCTTGGCGGCATGGTGCTGAGGCGTTCCAATGTCGAGTGGACGAATCTTTCGCTTGCGATTGGCCTTGCGTTGCTCGCACTGGCATTCCTCACATGGGCAGCGGCAGGCGGAACGTTCAGCCTGGTCGGGATGCTGCGCTCCACGGTCTTGTTGTCCGTCCCCGTCACGCTCGGCGCAATGACGGGACTCATGTGCGAACGAGTGGCTGTGATCAATATCGCGATCGAAGGCCAACTGCTGACGGCAGCCTTCGTCGGTACCATCGTTGGGTCTGCGTGGGGGATCTGGGCGGGTCTGGTTGGAGCGCTGCTCACCGGGGCTCTCCTCGGTGCTGTGTTGGCTGTGCTGGCGATCCGTTTCCGGATCGATCAGATCATCGCTGGCGTTGTGATCAACATCTTCGCTCTCGGCCTCACGTCGTTTCTCGCCAGGCGAGTTCTTTCCGAGGCACCGGATCTGAACTCACCCGGGAAGTTCTCGTCGTTCAAGATCCCATTCCTCGGTGACATTCCCGTGATCGGCCCGATGTTCTTCGACCACAACCTGTTCGTGTACGGAACCTTCATCCTGGTGATCGTGCTCCATTTCGGGATCTTCTACACCAGATGGGGTCTGCGATCGCGTTCCGTGGGCGAGCACCCCGAGGCCGCAGACACCGTCGGTATCGACGTCTATCGGACGCGGTATCGCAACGTGATCCTTGGAGGATTTATCGCCGGATTCGGTGGTGCCTTCTTCACGCTTGCCCAGGTCTCCCGCTTCGAAGAGAACCTCACCGCTGGAATCGGGTTCATCGGCCTCGCTGCCATGATCTTTGGTCGCTGGATGCCACTTGGAGTGTTCGGCGCAGGTTTGGTGTTCGGGTTCGCCAGGGCGCTTCAGCAGAAACTCGGCATCCTGGGAACTCCGATTCCATCCGAGTTCCTCTCGATGACGCCCTACATCGTCACGATCATCGTTGTTGCCGGTGTGGTCGGAAGGGCACGTCCCCCCGCCGCAGACGGGCAACCGTATATCAAGGATTGAGCTCGGCTCGCTGCCCTCGCTCTTGGAGTCGGAGCGGGGGGAGAATCGGATCTGTCTCAACAAGGGTCTTCCCTTCGGAAGGGAATTGTCGTATTCATAGACCCTGCATGACTACCGAAGACTCCACATCTACAGCACCGCGATGGATCTCGCCGAGAGTGCATA
>JBDLIR010000027.1:0-11428 GCA_039714815.1 Actinomycetota bacterium
CGAGGAACCAGCCAGGCCCGGCAACCGCTGTCGATTGATAGGAGTAGTCACGGACCGACTCGACGCTGTCTGGCCGCAGCGTGGCATCGGCAAGCAGGTCGGACAGCACGGGTACTTCCCTGCATGTGCGTTCGTAGAAGCTCGCCCATGACTCTCCGGGGCCGCGTGCCGACTTGATGAGGTCGAGAGGGAGTACAAGGCCGACACTCGTCTCGTCGCGAAGTCGTATGTGCCAGGACCAACCGGAATCACCCGCTTCGTCGAGAGACGACAGGAACGTCGCGGGCCGGGCGTCACCGATCTCAGCTTCATCGTGTGCTACGCCATCTATGCCGAGGTAGCGTGACCCCTCCCAGTACCCCCAGATGCTCAGGAATCGAAAGGCGTCGTCGATGTGGCGCACACCGAGTTGGCGGCCGAGAACAGCAGTCTGGCCGCTCGCATCGACGACGTAGCGACAATCGATCGAACTCGCCTCGCCGCCGGTGGGTTTGACCGAAACCCGTGCGCTTTCGAGACCGGTCGATTCGTCGACGAAGAACTCGGCCCCGCTTACGGCGACGTTCTCGAACGTGTGGACGCCCTCTGAACCCGCATGGTCGAAGAGGATCTGATCGAAACGATCTCTCTCTACGTGCATCGCTGAACGTGTGTACCCGAAATCGCCAAAGGAGTGGGCGCGGACGTGACCGTCCCACGAAACTACCGCACCCGACTTTGCGAGGAACCCTTCGGACTCGAGTTTCTCCGTCACCTTCATGAGGTCGGCATACTTCCAGAAGTCAGGGATGAGGCTCTCACCCACGTGGGGTCTTGGATGGCTCATCTTCTCGAGCATGACCACATCGTGGCCTTTGTGTGCGAGCACCGTTGATGCGAGCGAACCGGCGGGTCCGCCACCGATCACGACCACGTCTGCGGTTCCAGGAATCTCCATCTGCTCTCTCCCCTAGCTGTTCATTGCGCAACCGAGCGTGTGCTCCCTGGCCATGTCGCGCTGCGTTGCGCCCAACCTTACCGCGTGGTATGTGCGTCGGTAAGATGAATAATCTGGTCACCGGCCTGTATCAGTTCTCCGCAGTGGGCCGGGTCCAATGAGGTATCTCGCGACCAAGCCACAGCGCAAGTTCCGCGTTCGGTTCTTCGTAGTAGTTGGCGAGTCTCTCGCGTGTTTCTGGACGCATCGGAGGGTACGAAACCCTCGTTCGCGTGTTGAGCCTGTCGAGAACCCTCCGAACAGTCGCGAGCGACGACGGTATAGCTTTGGCCCAGTTGCGTACACGGAGCGACCTGAATTCGACGTAAGGGTTGACGGTCTTGCCCAGAGCCTCCGGATCGTAGGAGCTGTCGACGCCGAGGAAGTCGCACACGTCGCGATACAGCCCCGTGGGATCTTGCTCGAGATCCTGATGGAATACGACGAGTATCTGATCTCGGCCTAACCGCTGCGACATGTAGGCGAGATGGTCGGCGTACCTGCTGATGCCGAGAACGTCTGACGAATCGGTGTACTCCTCAAACGTCCCATCAGCACGGCCGCGAATCCGTTCCATCCAGTAGTGCGAGTACGTACGATCGACGGGATCGCGCAAGATCACGATGATCTGGACCTCGGGAACGATCCTCTCTATCTCGTCGACAGCGGAGGGATCGTGCAAGTACCAGGGTGTCGCCTCGCCCGCCTTCTGGTCGGGGCCCGCCTCATCGAAATGCGCGCTGTACCACTTGAGATCGTCGCCGTGCCAACCACTGAAGAAGCCGATCTCCTTGGGCCTCGCCATGAATATCGACGGGTGTTCATCGATCATCCGATACAGCGTCGTGCTGCCGCTTCGCGGTGCTCCCGCTATGAGAAAATCCGGAAGTCGTGACATCGTTGTGTTCGGCCTCCTCGAGCAGGGTGATGCGTGCGGGCCAGCTTATGTCTGGACGGTTCACAGTGCGAGGGTGGTCGCCCCGGAACCGATCGATATGGCCCGGCAGGCGTGAGCCGGTAGTTCGCCACCAGATTCCTGGTGGCGAACTACCGGCTCGCGGTCTGCGTCAACTCGTCGGTTCCACGAAGTGAGCGACCTGACCAGCGTTGACCGAACCAAGGTTCTCAACAACGCCGTTGGGCCATGCAATAGACACCGTCGCCGAGGTCTCGGCGCCGAGACCGAAGAAGGCCGCCTTCTGGCTCCCTCCGCCGTGGTTCGCCCCGCTCGAGATCAACTGTGTCTGGGTGCCGCCGATCGTTGTCACGGCGATCACCGCGCCGATACCGTCACGGTTCGACTCCGTACCCTCAACGGTGATCGTCAACCACTCGTTCAGGTTGCCGTTGTCGGCAGCGTTGTTCTGCATGAGCAACGGATAGGCATCGTAGTTGCCGACGAATACATCAACCCAGCCGTCGCCGTTGAAGTCAGCCTTCGCGACACTGCGCGCTCTCGCCTCGTCACCCATGCCGGTTATGTCTGTGACATCGGCGAAGGTGCCGTCACCGCCGTTCTCGAGCATCACGCTGGCCAAAGGATCGGGGGACCCGATGCCGCCCTGGGCAAAGAACAGGTCCTGCCAACCATCGTTGTTGTAATCCATGAAGGCTGTTCCCCAACTCACACCGCCTGCGAGTGCGCCGGTCACTCCAGACGAACTGCTGACGTCGGTGAAGGTACCGTCACCATCGTTCATGAGCAGGTGCCCGGGCCCTGCGTCGGAGAACGCGAGATCGAGGAAGCCGTCGTTGTTGTAGTCGCCGATGCCGAGGCCCATCCCGTTCACTGAAGCATCGACGTTCGCGGCGGCACCGTCCTCGACAAAGAGCCATCCGCCAAGTCCGTCCGAGCCGTCGTTTCGCCACAGCTTGTTCGGCTGGTTGCTGCCCCCGATATTGTCGTTCACGAGGTAGATGTCGACGTCGCCATCGTTGTCGTAGTCGAACATGCCCGCCGTGAACCCGAGGCCATTGACATCATCGCATGGCACCGCACCACCTGCGCACAGGTAGGTGGTCCAGTCTGAGAAGCTGCCGTCACCGTTGTTGTGGAACAGAAGGTCGGTGTTGGTCCCGCCGACTGCACACGATGCGTGCTTTGAGTAGTAGACGTCGAGGAAACCATCGTTGTCGATGTCTCCCCAGGTTGCCGTCTGGATCCGGCCGATGTCATCGAGGCCGGCAGAGCCTGACACATCGACGAACGTCAGAGATGCGCTGTCTGCGAACTGGTTCTCCCACAGGGTGTTGCCGCTGCTGTTCGCCACGAACAGGTCCTGATCGCCGTCGTTGTCGTAGTCGATGAAGACGGCCGCGAAACTGTCCTCCGTAGGGGCATCGACGCCCAGTTGGACGGCGATGTCCGAGAAGTCGACAACACCATCGAGATCTGTGTCCCCGTCGTTGCGGTAGAAGTGGTTCGCTCCGACACGGTTCGTCGTGAACAAGTCCTGATCGCCGTCGCCATCAGCATCTGCCCACGCAGAGCCAATACCGATTGGCATCCCGCACAGACCCCCGACATCGTGGTCCGTCGTGATCCCCGCTGCAGGCGCAACGTTGATGAACGTCGCGTCACCTGACGGCGGCAAATAGCCGACCGGTGCGGCGACCGTTTCCAGGCCTTCGGAGATCGTGAGAACCTGAATGTTGTTCCCGGTCGTCAGCGTTGCGCCGGGGGAGCCTGAAACCGTGAGCGTACCCTCGCCGACACCGACTGCCACGGTGAAGTCTCCGTTGCTGTCTGTCATGCCGGGCCATGTATCGCCGGCTTCATCTACGAATGAAACGCCCATATCCGCCATCCCGGTATCAGCACCGTCCTCGATGCCATTGCCGTCGATGTCTTCGAACACGCGCCCGGAGACATCGCCAGAGATGGGCGGTACGACGGTTCCGGTCACCGTCACGGCGCCGACGAGCGTATCGGAGCCGCCGCCGGGGTTCGTTACCGTCAAGTCACGGAGCCCGGATTCGGCGTCGGCGGCGGCAGAGACCGAGAGCCTGATCGTATCGCTATCGATGACCTTCACCTTCACGGTGAGGCCCGATCCGGAGAAGGACGCTGTTCCACCGTCGATGTAGTTGAGAACGTCGACGTTGAAATGCTTCTTCTGCCCTGGATCGATCTCAGGCGAGACATCCTGCATCCCGAGAATCTGGGGCGCCTCGCCGGATGGGGGCTCATAACCCACCGGTGCAGCTCCAGCGAGCCCACCGTCCGTGACGGTGACTACCTGGCTGTCGTTCGCGGTCGTGAGCGTGGAGCCCACCGGTGCCGTGTAGACCACATCAGCGTCACCAAGAGGGAGTTGGGTGATCATGAAGTCACCAGAGCCGTCGGTCACGACGTCGTGGTCGGCACCACCTGCATCCGTGACAGTCACCGCCACGCCTGCGAGTCCGGTATCTGCACCATCTTCGACACCGTTGGCGTCGAGGTCCTCGAATACGCGTCCTTCGATATCACCCGTGGGAATCGTCTCATAGCCGACGCTCGCGGCCGCCGTTGTGGCGTCCAGGACGATCGTCACGATCTGGACACCGTTAGCCGTTGTCAGTGCCATCGCTGCAGGGGTGGCGTACGTCAGCGTGGCATCACCGACGGGCAGTCCGATAACTGTCGCATTCCCTGACGCATCGGTGACAACGTTGGAACTTCCACCACCGAAATCGTCTACGGCTACGGAAACACCGGCAAGGCCCGTTTCTGCTCCGCCCTCGATGCCGTCACCGTCGAGGTCCTCGAACACGTGAATCGTGAGATCGCCCAACGGTGGAGGTTCTATGTCCCCCGTCACGAACATGGCGTCTGGATACGTTCCGGATAGACCGTCAGGATTCGTGACCGTCAGGTCCCTGAATCCACCCTCAGCATCGGTGGTCGCCTGGAGGTGCAACCGGATGATCCCCCCGCTCTTCGCCCTGTAGCCGGTGACAGCAAGACCGGTGCCCGAGAATCCGAACACAGCGCCATCGTCCACGCCGACGACCACAACCTCGAGTGCTCGCTTCTCTCCCGGATCGATGTCCAGGTCGGCGTCGACGATATCGATGATCTCGGGAGGTACCCCCTCGGCAGCTCCAGCGGGCGCAACAGCCACTCCCGTCAGCAAGAGCACCAATGCCGCCAAGAGCGCTAACGCGCGCCGAGCATCGAAAACAACATAGCCCATGTCCCCATCCCCCATAGATCTAGCTCCATTCCAGCCTCCGAAACTGTAGCATCTCCGACCATTGCGTCCAAGCGGTTTCTCGAAGGGCAGCTGACGATCTGCGGTTCACGGTTCCGCTTCTCTCCCCCGGCTCTTTGGACGGGGGAGATGTCGAGGAACGAGACAGAGGGGGAAACCAAGTCGAACCACTCAGCTCACACACAAGCTCACTGGATCACCATGGCCTCCGCTTTCCGCTTCTCTCCCCCGGCTCTTTGGACGGGGGAGATGTCGAGGAACGAGACAGAGGGGGAAACCAAGTCGAACCACTCAGCTCACACACAAGCTCACTGGATCATCATGGTCTCCCCCTCCGACCTCGCTGCGCTCGGCCACCTCCCCCACTCCGTGAGGGAGGGAAAGAAGCATTCCGACTTCCGACATCCGACATCTGGCATCTGACATCTCATTGTCCCTTGCCACCGGGGGAGACGCCCTGTAGGCTCGATGCAGTACCGGGTCTGGACCCGGATGGGGGGTGGGCATGCCTGACGCATCGATGCACGCTGGCGCGACGCGCCGTGACTTCGGACACGCGTCCCGTGATGAACCGGTGTTCTTCCCTGCACCAGAGAGCACGTACTGCGGCCTGCTCTCCATGCCCAGATCCGACACGATGAGCACCACAGGCGTCGTCCTGCTGGCAGGTACGGGCGCAGGCACGGGAATGATCGGGAGAAACCGTATGTGGGTCAGGATGGCAAGGACCCTTGCCGATGCGGGAACCCCTGTCCTGAGGTTCGACTACGCAGGGGTCGGTGATTCCGACGGCGAAATGGTGGGTTACGACCTCGACACGCCGGCAGTCGATGCTCTGCAGGCCGCATTCGACCTTCTCGGCTCCCGGGGGGTCGATGACATCATCGTGGTCGGGACCTGTTATGGAGCCAGAACTGCACTCGCCGGGTCCGTCGGGGACCCGAGAGTCGCAGGCATCCACCTCCTGGTTCCGCCTGTGAGGTCAAGCAAGAAAGGGGCCGCAGGAGCCGAGCATCTCGCTGGATACGCCGGGTCGGCGTCAATCGCAAGGAAGGCCGTCGCACCGAGAACGATCAAGCGATTGCTCAAGGACAAAGGAGCACGCAAGGCCGCGAAACGATTCCTCGCTGCCAGGGCGCGCCGGACCACAGGTACGCTGAGCGGGTCGGCTTCTCGAAGGGCTGACCGGACAACGGAAGCTTCCCGGGGGTTCGAACGACCCCTCCACCACCTGCTGGCCGACGGCGTACCCATCCACATCCTCTTCGGAATGGATGACTTCTACTGGACCGAGTTCAAGGAGGCCGCAAAGGGTCGGCTCGGTGAAGACCTCGACCTGTACGAAGACCTGGTGGAGGTTGAGACGATCCCGGGGACGGTACGCGGTTTCCCATCGATCCGGGTTCAAGATCTGGCGATCGAGTCGGTCGTGGAATGGGTGCGGAAGCACTCGAGCGATCAGCGCAGTGAGAACCGGGCGATGAACGACATGCATACGCGCAGCGGCGAACCGGACGGCGCTTCCGAGAATCTCGCCTACTTCGGTGCTCCGCCGAGACTGTTCGGGGTAACCCATCTTCCAAAGGGCGAACGTCGAGCGTCCGTCGTCATCTGCAGTTCAACCCATGCAGAGTTGCTCAAGTCGTATCGTCTCGAGGTTCTCCTCGCGCGAGCGCTTGCGGACCGAGGATTCGCCGTGCATCGCTTTCACTACAGCGGAGCCGGTAACAGCGAGGCGACGAGTTCAGAGCTGACCCTGCCCGCAATGATCGACGCCGCTCGACAGGCCACAGGACGAATCGTTGAACTCGCAGGCACGGACAGGGTCGTCTTCGTCGGGATTCGCATGGGAGCCCATCCTGCAACGGTTCTCGCAGCAGAATTCCATGGCGCGCCGCTCATCCTCTGGGATCCTGTGCTCGACACCGACCGCTTCATGAAGGACGCGCTCCGGAATCACGCTATCGCAGCTATCAAAGGAGAAGCGAAACCGGAGACCGTCAAGGAGTCCCTCGATCGCCTCGACAGGGACGGATCGATCGACCTTCTCGGATATGAGATGACGTCGGAATTCCACTCGTCCATAAAGGGGAGGAAGCTCAGCGACTACTCCCCGGACGGGAGTCACGTCCTCGTCGTCCCGTTCGGAAGTCTCGACAAGAACCCGCTCGTTCAAGCCTGGGGGAGCAGGGGCATAACGGTGACCGATATCGGTGCAGCTGATCGGACAGCATGGTGGTTCGTCGAGGATGCATCGCGAGATAGGCAACAGCGCGGTGAAGCTCTCGCTGCGCGGACGGCAGACTGGATCTCGACCACTATCTCGTAGCGAACAGGCCGCGGAGCCGTCGACCGAGCCTTTGGCCCAAGCCATCGTTGGTATGAGGTCTTCGATGAGGAAACGGGATGTCCGGCGTTGGCTCGCCAAGGAACGGGCACAGCCGCTCCCAGCCCTCACCTTCGGTGATAGCGAAGACCAGGAGATCGTCGGGGCGGTCAGCGAAATACTCCATCACCGCCGCGTTGTGTGCTTCGTAGCGTTTCTTGTACAGATCCTCGTGCCCTTCTGGATCTCCGACGCCGTAGATCCAGGTTCGCATGTCAGTCGATTTCCCACCGAAGTGCCCTAGGAGACTCACCCACCACTCATCGGTGTCGCGAACCGTGAGAATGAACTTGGAACCAGCAAAGGCTCCATCGAGCTCTCGATACAGGAACGGCCATGGGTTGTCCTGCACGGCATCGACCGTGTCTGCGATCTGGATCGCCCGTTCCACGAGTTCGGCCTCGATGACTTCGCCTTCGACGCGAAATCGCGGTGCGAACGTGTAGCCCAGTGTGGAAACGGCTGATTTGAGTGTGCTCGTTCCCGTCTTGTGGAATCCGATGCCGAAAACCTTCTGATGTCCCACTGATCCCCTTCGGCTCGCTCCTCGCATGCTCACCGGCTCCTGGACCGGGTGCAAGGACTCGCTTGCGCCATGCTAACGCCATCACCTTTCGGCACCGACGCCGGCGGGTGGCTGTCGTATCTTCGCTGCTACTGTTGCGCCGGTACTCGATCGCTATGTGGGGACGATGAACACCGCCAAAGCACGTCAAAGCGCTGCTGACGCGCTCAAGGCTGTCACTCCGCTGAAAGCGAGGAGGTATCTCGTGCGCGGGCGCCTGGTGGCACGCATCAAGACCGCAAGCTTGAGAGTGCTACCGGACTTCGTGATCCTCGGCGGGCAGCGATGCGGTACGAGTTCGATGTACAAGTACCTCGGGCGCCACCCTCAGATCGCACCGTCGCTTCGTAAGGAGACCGAGTACTTCACTATCGACTACGACAAGGGTGAGGCGTGGTACCGGGCCCACTTCCCGCTGCGTGCTCGACGCACTGTCGCGCGGCGGCGGGGGAAGCCGCTGTTGGTGTTCGAAGCGACACCCGACTACCTGTTCGACCCGAGGGCGCCCCAGCGCGTCGCCGAACTGCTCCCTGACGCCAAACTCGTCATCATGCTGCGAGACCCCGTTGAGCGGGCGTATTCGCACTACCACCACAATGTCAGGCTCGGATTAGAGGATCTATCGTTTCGTGATGCGATAGCAGCGGAGGACACAAGGATCGCCTCCGACATCGAGGCAATGCGTCTCGACCCGCTCGACCGGGTACGCAACCTCCGCAACTACTCGTATGTGTCAAGGGGGAACTACGGCGAGCAGATCGCTCGTTGGCTCGATGTGTTCGACCGCGACCGGTTCCTCTTCATCATCGCAGAGGACTTCTTCGAGCATCCTGGTGATTCCCTCCACGCCCTCGAGGAGTTCGTGGGCGTCGATACATGGTCACCGCCGGAATTCGTCAACTACAGCTACACCGGCGGGCCGACCGACGGCAATCCCGACCTGCCTGTCGACCTGCGGCTCGACCTCGAACAGCGCTTCGTCTCATCGCACTCCGACATCGAGAGCCTGACCGGTATCTCGGTCCCCTGGAACTACGGGAACCAGGTCACCTGAACCCAGGGTTCGTATGGCCCTATACGCGTCCCCCAGACCACAGAATGCGAGGTCACCTGAACCCAGGGTTCGTATGGCCCTATACGCGTCCCCCAGCCCACAGAATGAGAGGTGCAGCGAGACGGCTACTTGCAGCCGGAGGGGAATCGCAGGTGCTGATCGGCGGAAACGGTCAGGGTGATCGCAGCATGCGGCGAGGGTGGAGTCACGACGACATCCACCTCATCGAGATCACCGAGCCCGAAATGGGCAACCCGTTCGATGCCTGCCGTGTAGCCCACCGAAGCAACGATCTCCCTGCTTCCGACGAGTGCAGATTGATCACCGGCCCGGCCGGGTTCGTACACGGAGACCCGTGTGCCAATCCCTCCGCCCAGACTGACATCGATCGAAACCTCGAGCCAGTGGCCAGATGCTGTAGCGTTTGCAAGCATCAAAGATGCAAGAGCAGGTTCCCACTCGACGAGCAGCACGTCGAGTCGGCCATCGCGGTCGATATCGGCCGTTGGCGCTGACACCCAGTACTGCGGTGAACCGAGACCCTCCGGTGGTGCGAACACGGGTAGGCCATCGACGAGGCCTGTGTGGCGGAAGATCGCAGGGGAGGTGCCCGACGACGCCGAGGCTGAGGTGAGGATGTCAGGCCAGCCGTCGTTGTCGATATCGGCGATCTCAACGTGTGGAGCCTTGGTAGGGATTCCGACGAGTCCTGCCGCTGTCGTCACGTCCTCGAAAACCGGTGCTGCGCCCAAGGCCTCCGTGCGGTTGAGGTAGAGGCGTACAGGAACCTCTCGGCCCTGGCTCAACGTGCTGTTGTAGTGGTGGCCCACAACGAGATCGAGCCAGCCGTCACGGTTCACGTCTGCAATGGCTGCACCGGCCACGTCGTCCTCGTTGCCAAATGTCTCCCACACGAGTTCACTCGCTCCAACCTCATTGAGGCGGTCACCATCACCGACGAACAGGCGATTCGAACCTGCAACGAACACATCAGTAAGACCATCGTTGTTGAGGTCGCCGGTGGCGATTCCCAGGCCATCGACGCCAGCGACGAACATCCTCTCGGTGGCATCCTCGAACTCGAGGTCACCCAGATTGCGGTAGAAGCGACTCGAGCCTCCCCGATAGCGGTCCTCGACTATGAGGAGGTCGGCGAATCCGTCGCTATCGACGTCGAGAACACCGATCGACCTCCCTCCAAGATTCGGGTCAATGGAAGTCGGGACGGTGACGAAGCCACCCGGTGTGTTCTCAAGGACCTCGGTGACGGCTGCCCCCGCGTCGCGGTCGCGCACATTGCGAGACAGCACGAGATCGTCGTCGCCGTCGTTGTCGAGGTCGGCGAACACCGCCCCGCTCGTTCTGCCGAACCCGTCAGGGAACTCCGACGACACCTCGAAGCCCCCGCCTTCGGCAAGCAGGAGACGATCAGGCGATGGACCATCTGCGCCACGAACCTGGTAGACGCCGCCACGAGCGGTGGCGAACGTGCCGACGAGCAGATCCGGGTCCAGATCACCATCCACGTCACCCCAGGCTGCAGCATGGGCGTGCATACCGGTCAACGGATCGATCAACCCCACGGACCCGGTGACCTCTTCGAACGTGACCCATGGTCCGCCATCGGGTGGGCTCGAAGACCAACACGTCATGGCTGCAGGAACGCCCCCTTCCGACTGCCTCACCGCGGTCGTGGCTGAACCCTCAGGGGGCACCGTGGAAGCAGATGGAGTCGGATCGACGTCGACGACTGTTGGCTCTGCGCCAGAACACGCCGCGGCGAGGATGGCGAACACGATCCCGATGATCACACGATTCATTCGAGCGTGACAATCGCCAGGACGATCTCCCCGAAGGTGTCGCGAGTGTCAGGGTCTCCTGCATTGAGGCCTACGAACACCCTCTCTCCCGACGGGTCCACCAGGACGTTGTAGGTACCTCCGGTTCGCAGACCGAGCGCAGGTTCAATGAGGGGGTTGAGTTCGACGACCACGGTCTCCTCACCGGTCGCGGTGTCGACTGCGATGAGGCTGGTGCCGTTCTTCCATGCCGCACCGTGGGCATCGGGGACGTAGTAGAACGTCCCTCCCCCAGGGGCCAGCGCCATCGACGTCGTGTAGCCCTGAGCTGACGCCAGTTCAGTGATGTCGCCCTCGGCACCGATGCTGAAGAACACTGCAGGATCCCGTGAGACCGCATACATCGTGTCCGAATCGTCGGGCGGAGTTGCCCAGCGCAGGATCGAGCCTGG
>JBDLIR010000028.1:0-11371 GCA_039714815.1 Actinomycetota bacterium
CGGTCAGTGAAGCGGAGCGCTGCCGGCCCGAAGCTTCCCCGCCTCATCAGCAGCGTCACTGCCCACGGATGGGTGGTGAACGTGTCAAGGCCAGCCATGCCGATGCGGTAGATTTCGTCCTTCCAGTCTCCGCCAGGCTCGGGCAGAGGAATCGACGCAAAGACGAAGTCGATCATCCCGTCGTAGATGTCGTCCTTGTTTGCAACGTGGTTGTACAAAGACATCGCCTCGACCTCGAGCGCTGCGCCGAGTTTTCGCATCGAAAGCGACTCGACGCCGTTGGCATCCGCGTACGCCACGGCGGCGTCGACAATCCGATCTCTCGTGAGTGTCTCCCGGGTCCGTGTGGCCATGGTTGCATCGTAGGGCAAGAAGACCTCCAAGTCGACCTTGACATACTTACGCCGTACATATAAGCTTACGCCGTAAACTTACTAAGTATGCTTACATTGTATATCACATGAAAGGCGAAAGCAATGAGACTTGGCACGCAATCGATAGCACGGATGAGTGCGATGTACCCGTGGAGAACGCTGGGAGCCTGGGTCGTCCTGGTAGCCGTTGCGGGCATCCTGTCTGCCCAGCTGCTGGGGAGCGCACTCACGACCTCGGTGAACTTCACAAACAACCCCGAGTCGGCACGCGCTGCGGCGCTCATCGAGGAGTTGAGAGGCGAATCGGCGAACACAGAGTTCGTCATCATCTCCAACGACTCATTGACCGCTGATGACCCGGAGTTCGCTGCCTACGTTGGATCGGTCCAGAACGCGGTCGCATCGCTCGACCCCACTGTCATCGCCGGTGTCGGGTCGTATCTGACTCTCGACGGCCCGGTCAGCGATTCAGGTCACACCGCTCTCCTTCCGGTGAGACTCAGCGGGGAAGACGTTGACGTGGCATCGGGTAACGCAGAGATCCTCGGTGAAACCATCGATGCGATCGAACAGCCTGCGGGATTCGAGACGCTGGTCGCAGGGCCTCAGACAGTGTCCAACGATGTCAACACCGTTGCAGAGGAGGACCTCGCGACCGGTGAGATGATCGGTATCGCCGTCGCGCTCGTCGTGTTGGTCCTCGTGTTCGGCACGGTCGTTTCAGGTGTGATCCCGATCGTGCTCGGGGTCGTCTCGATCGCCGTGTCGATGGGCCTTGCGGCGCTCCTGGGGCAGGTGTTCGAACTCAGCTTCTTCATCACGAACATGATCACGATGATCGGTCTTGCAGTCGGCATCGACTACTCGCTTTTCATCATCTCGCGGTATCGCGAAGAACGTGTAGCCGGCCTTGACAAGGTCGATGCCATCGTTCGCTCGGGTGGCACGGCAAGCCGTGCTGTCTTCTTCTCCGGCATGACCGTCGTTCTTGCGCTCATCGGCATGCTGTTGCTTCCGAACACGATCTTCCGTTCACTTGGCACGGGTGCGATCCTCGTTGTCCTCGTCGCCGTTGCCGCTTCCATGACGTTGTTGCCTGCGGTGCTCTCGATCCTCGGGGACAAGATCAACTGGCTGCGGGTTCGCAGACGGGGCTCCCTCGACCGCAGGAGCACGTTCTGGGACAGAGTCACGAAGGCGGTGATGGGACGTCCCGTTGTCTCTCTGGTGGCTTCAGCGGGCATCCTGGTTGTGTTCGCTGCGAGCTTCCTGTGGATCGATACCGGGTTCGCCGGTGTTTCGACGTTGCCTGACGAGATCGAATCCAAGCAGGCCTTCGAGCTCCTCGAGACCGAGTTCAACGGCGGTCTCGCATCACCTGTCGAGGTAGTCGTCCAGGGAGATGACGTCGAGCGAACGGTTTCGGCACTCGAGGCAAGCATCGCCCTGGACGGTCGGTTCGGTCCGTCTGAGATCGATCCGGCCTCGACCCGGGAGTTGGCGATCCTGTCTGTCGTCCTTCCGGGCGATGTGAACTCGGTAGCATCGCTCGACGCCGTGCGCGATCTCCGTGCCGACATCGTTCCTGAGGCGATCGAACCCGGCACCGACGTGTTCGTCGGAGGGGAGACTGCTGGTTCCGTTGACTTCCTCAACCAGACCGACGCGTACACACCGATCGTCTTCGCAGTCGTACTCGGGCTGAGCTTCGTGCTCCTGACGGTCGCGTTCCGGTCGATCGTGATTCCGGCGAAGGCCATCACCATGAACCTGCTCAGCGTTGGCGCTGCATACGGGCTGATCGTTGCTTTCTTCCAGGTTGGTGTCGGCCCCCAGTGGGTCAAGGACATCGCATCCTTCCTCGGGTTCAGCCAGGTCGAGGTCATCGAGGATTGGATCCCTCTGTTCCTCTTCTCCGTCCTCTTTGGCTTGTCCATGGATTACCACGTGTTCCTGCTGTCGAGGATCAAGGAACGTTTCGATATCACACGGGACAACACCGAATCCGTTGCCTACGGGCTGCGAACCACCGGCGCGCTGATCACCGGAGCAGCTGCCATCATGGTGGCGGTCTTTGCAGGCTTTGCCGCAGGGCGTCTCCCAACGTTCCAGCAGATGGGCTTCGGACTCGCTGTTGCGGTCCTGCTTGATGCGACTATCGTCCGCACGATCCTCGTGCCGGCTTCGATGAAACTGCTTGGCGAGCGTAACTGGTACTTCCCATCCTGGCTCGAGTGGATCCCGAACGTTTCTATCGAGGGAACCCAACCGGCGGGATCGGACGAGGAGATCCACGGCGAGATGGTGTCCGCATGACCGTCGATCAGAAGACGACCCAGCAGATCCAGCGAATCTACGACGATCTCGCTCGCGACTGGCGCCGGCACGGGATCGGCAACACCATCCTGGGCATCAACCGACACCGCTCCATGTTCAAGCAAGCCACGGGCGACGTTCTCGACGTCGCCTGTGGCACCGGGGAGAACTTCAAGTATCTCACCCTGGCCGAATCAGTCACGGCGACCGATCTGTCCTCGGCAATGGTCGCCCGGGCGAGGAGACGCACAGCGGATGTCACCGTCACGATGGGCGACGCCCAGGCCATGGAGTTCGAAGATGATTCCTTCGATACGGTCGTGTCAGCCCTGTCGACGTGCACGTTCCCTGACTACGTCGCAGCTTTCAATGAGATGCGACGTGTCGTGAAACCCGGTGGGGCGATCATGCTCCTCGAGCACGGACGGTCGTCCATTGGATGGATCGCGCGACGTCAGGATCGTTCCGGTGTGTACAAGTCCATGGAGCATGGCGGATGTCGATCCAACCGCGACGTCGGATCCGAGATCGATGCGGCAGGCCTCAACGTGGTATCACACCAACGTACACATTTCGGCATGATCCATCGCTTCGTGATCGAGGTCTGAGCGGTCCCATCGTGGCCTACTGGCCCAGGTGTGAGAACGTCCTTCCCGATCCCTCGCCGTGTACCAGGATGAGTTCGATGCCGTTGCCGCCTTGTTGCAGGGCGCTCGGGGGGATCAACGCCCCGTACTCGACCGCACCGTCTTCGTTGACGAACGTCCGGGTCACCGTGGCGATCTGCCCGTTGACGGAGACAGCAACGATCAGATCCCCCGTATCAGACGCCCCGGGTGAGATGACCCCCCGGATCCATGCGGGAAGTTCCGGTCCGTCGAGGTTGACGTTCTCATACGCGTCGAGGTTCCGGATCGTTGCCGTTGTGCCGGAGCTCGATTCGATATCGATGGTTGCGATCGAGAGCCCGAGAAGATCCGACTGTCCCGGCGGAGCGAGCCCGAACGGCCCGTCTGTGCCGAAGTGGTCGATCTTGCGGGCGGCGACACCACGTGCCTCGGAACCGTCCACGCCGAAGGTGATGACACCTTTGTCTCCATTGATCTGACTCTCGGTGCGTACCGGTCGGTCTCCTGAGAACAGCGATGTGCCTTCGACGGTCCATGGGACCTCGACGTCGAGGACGTCGGCGATCGTTGGGAGTATGTCGATGGTCTCTACGCGGTAATCGTCAACGGCGCCGGCGCCAAGCTGGTTCGGGTACTTGATGAACAGCGGGATAGCGGCGACATCCCCGATCGTCTCTTCCGTTGCGTGCCTGCGATGGTACGTATCGGGCCGCACCGTGACCCCATGGTCTGCAAGAACGACGATGAGCGCGTCGTCGTAGACCCCGTCTGCCTCGAGTTCGTCGATCACTCTGCCCACGAACGTGTCGACGAACTGCACCTGGACGAGGTGCTGCTGATAGGCCTGGTCGACGAGCCAGGTATCTTCGCCCCACCCTGGACTCACCGTGCCCGGCGCCCTCCCTGGCTTCGGGTACGTCTGCCCGGACGGCAGATAGCTCCACGGGACATGTGGGATGAGCGCGTGGATGAAATTCAACGTCGGCTCACCATCGGGTGGTTCGATGCCGTCGACGAACCGGGCGAGACGATCGAGGCGATCACCGTCGTACACGACTTCCTGGAACCGCTCGATGATGTTGAAATCCGAGTTCTCGCCAGAGAAATTCGACCAGGACGAATCGATCGACGGCAGCGATGCCGTGAGATCGTCTGGGAGGAAGAGGTGCCCCGCGACGATCCGCAGGTCGCTCACGAGCGTCCTCCATCGCCGCATTGCGGGCTGTGTCGTACGGCTTGTGTTCTCGCAGGCGTACTCCGGGCACAGGTCCGTAACCGCCTCTTGAACCTTGAGGTCGTAGCTGTCAGCGAGCAGCGTGAACAGGGTGAACGGATAGTCGCTCGCTGTGGGGATCTTGCCCTCGGGCGCATTGACCCCGGACAGGATCGTCGGGTACGACTGCTCGGTCTGCTGCTGGACGGTGACGGCGTTCGGGTACCAGATGCTGTCCCTGGCGAGTCTGGCGAAGTTGGGATAGACCTCCTCTTGCAGATCCCCCTCGGCGTCCATCAAGGAAGCAACGGGGAATTCGTCGAACCCGATGAAGATGACAGGCGCCGGTCTTCCCACGGAGACCTCGGCTGGCCGCGAGACCGCTGAAGTCGAGGCGAACACGAGTTGGGACGTGGTTGACGTGAAGAGGAACAGACCGAGCACGGCGAACGGTGCGATCGCCGAGTATCTGCCGATCGCTCGAACGGATTCCGATCCGTAGAAGCCGTATGCGATGATGACGCCTACGGCCACGGCGATCGTGATCTCGACCCATGCGGGCCAGTTCGTGATTGGCGTCAGTTCGATGACCTGGAGTGCAAGCACGGCGCCGAGGATCGTGACGATCACACCGTGGACGATTCGGCCGGTCGGTTCGTGGATCCTGGTGATGCCGAGGGCTGCGAGGCCGATGAGCAGCGGGATGACGAACGTGAGGAGAACGGCGAGGATCACGATGTCGAGAGACGGGGCGGCGCGTGCGAGGAAGAACTCGGCGTTGCGGCCGAGCAGGTCGAGGAGTGGTTGAGCAACGGCGAGCACGAACAGCACGACGACCGAGATCACGATGTCGAATGGTCGTGGACTGGTCCGGTCCGTTGCGGGCTTCCCGGCTTCCTCAGACATCTTTAGACGATAGGTACGAGGGAGAACAAGCGTCGTTCACCTGCGGGCACGGCCTGTTCTCGTTCGATCACGAAACGGTCTTCGAGGTACTCGCGCAGTGAGTCTTCTGTGTAGTCGCGGTGGATCTCGTGCGGTTTCTTGTTTGCGGTGAGGGCGAGGACCATCGGGTCGTCTGGTGGGACGAACTCGAACACGATGCGTGCGTTGAGGTCTGCCATCCAGTCGACGAACGCACGGAGGGGCACGTTGCGTCCGATGACGAGATGGTGCACGACAGCGAGCGCGAGGACCAGGTCAGGTGATGACCGTTGAACGAGTGGTGGCCGTTCCATGCCTCGCCATCCGATCCCAGGGGACGGGTCTGCGAGGTCCTGGATGAGTGGGAGGACGTTGGCAGGTCCGTTGGTGTGGAGTGAACGGAACAGTTCGTCGAGAACGAGTTCGTCGGCGTCGAGGGCGAGAACATAGCCTGCGTGGTGTGCAGCGAGGTTGGAGAAGTGGCCATCGTTCGCCCCGACGTCCCAGACTGTGTCGAACGGTCCTTCCTCGAGGACGCCGGCTACGAACTCGGCTTTTGCATCTCGTTGAAGATGGACGTGCTCGCAGTCTGCGGCGTACCGGTTCCATCGGGATGTGTCTGGTGTCCAGGAGAGCTTCTCGACGATCGAGCGAAGACCCTTGACGTTGGCTTCGATCATCTCCTTGCTGAAACCGGCTTCCTTGTACTCGGAGCGCACGTCACGCCCCTTGCCGCGCCCTGACCGCTCAGTGCGGGCGGGGAGGGTCACATGCAGCAGGCCGCTCTTGGACAGGAGTCGGCTCTTGGACCCCATGACGGCGTGCATCTGTTCTGCGGTGATCCCGTCTGGTCTGCCTCGAAGCCATGGCTGGAACGCGATACCGACGTTGGCGGTCAACATCAGCGGATAGAGATACTGAGATAGGAACTGCCGGTACCCGACCCAGATATCGCCCTTGTCCAGGGTTTCGAACGAGCCGATGTCGATGAACACGGGTTCGTGGCCCCGCCACTGGATGTTGAACGGGGTCGAGTCTTTGAGGATCATCCCCTCAGCCAGCGCAGCCGACAAGAGATCGAGTTGGAGAAGCGCAGCATCGCGCAGCATCGAGAACGTCCACTCATACGGGTACGTGATGACGGGGATGCGTTCATGGTGGAGTACCCCGGCCCAGTCACCAGCCAGAGCCACGTCGTCCACGCGTTCTGTTGCAACGATGCGGCCGGCTGCGACGTACTGGGGGAAGAAGGTCGTGGCAGCGAGCGCCTCCCAGTTCGCCAGCGCGTGCTCATCGAGCGTCCGATAGACCTCACCGTCGCGGAGGAACACCCGTCCGCCTGGATCACGAAACGACCCGGGGTCAGCGTTCGATACCTCGACGCGCGGCGTCGGCGCAGATTCGTGTTCGGTCACAGGTCGCCGTGTCAGTCGCCAGAAACGGGGGGCGACGGTTGCTCGTCTGTCTCAGTCAGGATCGTCGGCTCGATGGACTCGTCGGCTCTCCCTCTTCTGCGGAACTTGCCACCCAGGGTCTTGAAAAGGACAGCGACACCCGCAACCCCGCCTAGAACCGCCTGCACGATGATCGTACCCGTCCCAGGGTCGAGGTATGCGAAGAGTTTCATCGTTTGCTCCGTGTTGATCGTTGGGGCACCGGACGTGCCGCGTAGCATAAAGATACCCCGCCACCGCACAACCGCAACTGCCCTCAGGGGTCTGGCGTACAAAAGCGCGACAATAGGTCCGATTTCGACGCCAGAATCGGGAGCCCGTTGCAGTATGTCTTAACTACAGCTAGAGTTGATGTAGTTAGGTCAAGGTTTGACGATGGAGGTCGGTGCGTGAGTTACTCACTCGGTGTCTGGCAGGCGATGCTGGCGAGCGTGTACGTTGCCGACAAGGTGCGCCTCGGTGAGTTCGATTTCGTGCCGACGAGCAAGTTGGCCGATGACCTCGGTATCCCGGCGCCAAGTCTGTCCAGGCTGCTTCGAAGTCTCAACAGAGCGGGGATCATCGAAACGCGGGAGGGGTCCAAGGGCGGCGTTCGCCTTGCGGTCCCACCGGACCAGGTCAGTCTGCTCTCGGTGGTCGATGCGATCGAGCAGCGTTTGCCCCTGTTTCGTACAGATGCGGCGCCGAACGTGACCGGGCGAACCCCGGCCAGGCGGCAGAGCGATCTTCGCCATGCCCTCGATGGCGCAGAGTCAGCGATGCGCACCGCTCTCGAGGGGGTGACCGTCGCAGACATATCCGGAAAGTGATGTGAGAAGCGGGCACGTTCGCGTGTCCATTCTTTGGCTCATAACTACATCAATAGGTGGTGTAGTTGATATAGATAGGACGAAGGAGTTCTGATGAACGTATTGAAAGTTGTGTTGAGAGTGATCGGAGTAGTCCAGCTCGTGCTCGGCGCGGTGCTGCTCGTCCCTGGCCTGTTCGAATCGGTAGCGGGGCTCGATCCCGCACCGGAGTGGGTGAGTTGGATGTTCGCTATGTTCGCTGCCCGGTCGATCGGGTTCGGCTACGGAATGCTGGTCGCAGCCAACAACCCTGAGGGCAACGTGGCCTGGATCAAGGCCATGATCGGCGTTCAGGCGATCGACTGGATCGCGACGATCGCCTACCTGGCGACAGGGGCTGTCACGCTATCGCAGGTGACGACCGCTGTGTTCCTGCCGCTGGTGTTCATCTTCATCCTGGCCCGCCGCCTCCCCCGGCCGGTTTCTTAGGACTTTGGCGTCGATACGGACGATATTTCGTTCATATCGGCGCCAAAGCCCGAATGATCAGGGGGTGACGGTGGCGCGTTTGGTCTCGGAGGAGACGACGAGGAGGCGCAGACGCACCGGGGCGGACAGGTGGTCTGAGATCTCCTGAGCGAGCGGATCCACCAGGGGAGTGGCGAGAGAACTGGCGATCACCACATCCACCAGGGTGGATCCGTCGTCGACGTCGACATCGACGCCGACGACCTCCGTGGCGGGGCCGTGTTGCCCTACGTACTCCTCAACGATCGCCGTCACCTCGGTCGTCGGGTCAGATACCGGGAGCACGT
This sequence comes from Actinomycetota bacterium, assembly GCA_039714815.1. Taxonomy (GTDB): domain Bacteria; phylum Actinomycetota; class Acidimicrobiia; order Spongiisociales; family UBA5794; genus JAMBLL01. The sequence continues at coordinate 8,514 of JBDLIR010000028.1, forward strand.
TGCCCTTGCCGAACTGCAGCGGGATAACGACGACGATCGTTGCGATCGCTGCCCACGAGATCGCCCGCACGATCTGGGGGTGGCCTGTGAAGATGTTCCTGCCGGGAACGAACCCTGCCGCGATGAACGTGGCTGCCGCCGCGATGACGATACCCACGACGTTGGCGAGGAAGAGGAGGAACGCTCCGAGAGCGAGCTGCCATTCGGTCAGCTGCAGTGTGATCCCGACGACCGCAAGAGGAGGGACAAGGGCGACGGCGACGGCGACTCCGGTGAGCGCCTCCGCCGCATGTCTGCGGACCTCACCGTACGCCCCCGCCGCCCCCGCCGTGAGGGCGATGCCGAGGTCGAGCAGGTTTGGAGACGTGCGGGCCATCAGTTCGGCTGGTAGCGGTGAGATGCCGCCAGGGATGACGAACGAGATCACGCCAGCAAGGAGTACGGCCATGACTGACCCGGCTGCCACGAGTGCCGCCCTGCTCGCAATGCGCCTCGGCCATCCCATCACCACGGCTGCCGCCCCTCCAAGGACCGGGGACATGAGCGGTGCCACGAGCATCGCCCCGATCACTACGGCGGTTGAATCCCCGAGGATCCCGAATACGGCTATCGCCGTTGACAGCATCATGAGCGACACGAACCTCGTGAAGAACTGACGACGCGGCATCCCCTGAGGGAAGAGTCGATCGATGACCTCACGCCGCTCGAGGTCGTGGAGCAACTCCCTACCGTGCCAGAGGCGTCTCGATTCCTGCCAGACGAACAGCGTCAACCCCGTCATCAAGCGCAACGCCGACACGGGCACAGTGGCTGCGTGGCGCGGTTCGCCTTCCACCGGTGGCGTGTACCCGAGCGTCGCCTCGTTCAAGTTGCTGCCCAGCGGTAGCCGGGTACGTTCTCGATGGCCGCGCGCGCCAGCATGCATGCCTCCTTGCGTCAAACACACCCACTGTGGAACGCCACGCGATAAGCCGGCACTAAGGGAAGTTGAAAACGTCTTCTCAGGACTCTGGCGTCGATACGGACGATATTTCGTTCATTTCAGCGCCAGAGTCCTGAGAACGAGGCGGGGGTGGGTGTTAGGATTGTGGGGCTGGTGATGCCTCGCGGGAGAGCCGGCATGCCGGCGCCGAAGGAGCAACCGCCCCGGGAATCTCTCAGGCACACGGACCGCGAGGAAGAGGCGCATCTGGAAAGCAGGGCTCTGCCCTCACCGAAGGTGTAAGCCACATCATGTGGTGAATCTCTCAGGTCGTGCGACAGACGGGGCACGAGATTCTTCGCCGTGCCTTGAGGAGCAAACGATGTCAGACACCACCCAACTTGGAGCATTCGCCTCGCGTCACATCGGACCACGCGAGGGCGCCATCGAAGCGATGCTCGAGGCTGTCGGCCAGCCAAGCCTCGACGCCCTCATCGACGCCGCGGTACCTGAGTCGATCCGCTCGCACCGCATCCCCAGTGTCGATGGGCCGCTGAGCGAGGTCGACGCCCTCGCCCGCATCCGTCGCGCCGCCGACCACAACGAGGTCTTCACGTCCTACATCGGGATGGGCTACTACGGAACCCTCACGCCCGCCGTGATCCAACGCAACGTCCTCGAGAACCCGGGGTGGTACACGTCGTACACCCCCTACCAGCCGGAGATCTCCCAAGGCAGGCTCGAGGCGCTCCTCAACTTCCAGACCGCCGTTGCGGACCTCACTGGCCTCGAGATCGCCAACTCCTCACTCCTCGACGAAGGCACCGCCGCGGCCGAGGCGATGACGCTGATCAAGCGTGTCGGCCGCAACAAGAACATGGTGTTCTTCGTCGACGAGGACACCCACCCCCAGACGATCGACGTGATCAAGACCAGGGCCATCCCTCTCGGAATCTACGTGACGGTCGGTGACCCTGATACGGACCTCGACCCGTCGACCGTGTTCGGCGCCCTCTTGCAGTATCCGGGATCGTCGGGGCGTGTCCGCAACATCGCCCCGATCATCGCGCAGTGCCACGAAGCAGGGGCTCTCGTTGCGGTCGCCACGGACCTCCTCGCATCCACGCTGCTGACCCCCGCCGGCGAACTCGGTGCGGACGTTGCAATCGGATCGTCCCAACGGTTTGGGGTCCCTCTGATGTTCGGCGGCCCGCACGCAGCCTTCATGGCTACGAGGGACAAGTTCAAGCGCTCGATGCCTGGCCGTCTCGTCGGCGTATCTGTCGATGCCGCAGGGAGGACGAGCCTCCGTCTCACGCTCCAAACCCGCGAACAGCACATTCGCAGAGACAGGGCCACGTCCAACATCTGCACCGCGCAGGTGCTCCTCGCCGTCATGGCAGGCCTTTACGCTACATACCACGGCCCAGCCCGCATCACTGCGATCGCCCGCCAGATCCAAGACCACACCAACGAACTCGCCGCCCGGCTCACGGCCGGTGGGCTCACGATCGCAAACGAATCGTGGTTCGACACCCTCACCGTCGAGGTCGAAGATGCGAACGCGGTTCTTGCCGAGGCTCGCAACCGCAGGGTCAACCTGCGGCCGGTCGATGGCACCACCGTCGGCGTGTCGCTCGACGAGACGACAACGGAAGACGACATTGACGTGCTCAGTGCAGTCTTCGATGTGGGAGCCGCACGTGGTGTTGACCGTCCTTCCGGAATCCCGTCCCTGCTCGAGCGCACGTCGGAGTTCATGACCCATCCGTCGTTCCACCGGTACCACTCCGAAACCGAGATGATGCGTTACCTGCGGCGCCTTCAGGGCAAGGACATCGCCCTCGACCGGTCGATGATCCCTCTCGGCTCATGCACGATGAAACTGAACGCGGCAGCCGAGATGATTCCGATCACCTGGCCGGAGTTCACAGAC
>JBDLIR010000029.1:0-11366 GCA_039714815.1 Actinomycetota bacterium
AACGTGTCGGCATGGCGATCACGGTGAGGGATTCCGACGTGACGGATGGTCGCCTTGCCTCAGGCTTGGACCAGCTCGTGGTACTCGGCGTCGACTGGTCGCGCTCGCCGGAAACCTCGGCCGACGAACTGAGTGCGCTCTTCGAGAACCACCTTCACTCCGAGGGCATGGCGCTGGCACGCCAGGGTCTTGCGACGAACAACACGAGTTCGCAACGCTCGGGCTATGTCTCGAGCGAAGAGGAACTGCGTGACGCGCTCGATCCCGGTCTCGAGACGGCTGACGGAAAGGCGACGTCGAATGGTCGTCGACTTGCGGCGGCGCTCGGCTTGCGGGGGGTTGCGGGGTTCGACCGGCTGCCGCACGCAGACCTGCACGAGGACGCCAATGCCGGCCATATGAACAACGCGCTGTGGGAAGCCACGATCGGCTACTTCCTCGAACACATGCTCGACGGTGTCGTCACCAGGGGCCAGGCCGCCGGGATGAGGGCCCACTTCCGCAGGTACGTACGCGGTAGGGGAGTCTTGCCTGCCATACGCATCGGTGACCAGCCATATGGCGTACTCCCGGTTGTCCCCGCGAGCCGCTGGCGTGCCTCGCGCAACGCACCGCTGGATACGCGCATGATGACGCTCATCAAAGACTTCCGCGGATTATGGGCAGCGGCGGTGCGCCGCTCACCGCACATGGGCAGAACCGGGGACTCCGGCAAGGACCTCCTCGAAGTCCTCCAACATACGCCGCTGGCGAGTTCGGTGCGGTTCCGATCCGTCTTCGGGCCGCTCTACGTGGCCAACACCGCTGGTTTGGAACGGACCAGTGCACTCCAGGAACTCACAGGGAGATGGACCCTTGCCATGGCCGGTGTCGAGGCGAAACGCCCACGCCTGGGCGCATCCGTCATCAACCCTTCCGTGCGCAGGCTCACCGTCCCGTTCGTACAACGAGGCGGAACCTCCGAGAACGACGGCCTGACGACCAACTACATCGGGTCGATCGCCCGGCGTCTTCGCCGCGTCGGAGGTTTCGTATCGATCCGCAAGGACGATCCGCAGAGCCTGCTCCACGCCCTCCTCGCCCACGGTGCCCAGCTCGAAGTAGGGAAGGCCGCGTCAGGGCTGGTCACAGATTTCAAGTTCCCAGCCGGGTCCCGGCCGCCGAAGATCGCTACAGGGGCGGATCCGGAACTGGTTGGCGTCGAGACCGACAAGAGAGTGCCCGCCACACCTGTTCGGCTCGCAGAGCGCAAGGTGAACGCGATCACGGGAAACCGTACGCTCGCCAACCACATCGCCACGATCCAGGCTCCGAGCCGGGTTCCTGCGACGAAGAACCTGGCGAGTTTCCGTGCCAGCCTCGACCACCTCGCGGGACTGCCGTCTGCGGAGCTGGAGCGTCTCTTCCTGGAGGCGCTCGACTGCTCGTCGCACCGGCTGGATGCCTGGTTGAACTCGTTTGCGGCAAAACGCCTGGATGAACTGCGTTCACAACGTCCCGTCGGTGTCTTTGTCGGTGGCTACGGATGGGTTGAAAGCCTGCGCCCCGACACAGCAGCGGACTCCCTCGGCTACATCCACACCCCGTCGATGGCCCATGCAGCGACAGCTGCGATCTTGCGCAGCGGCCATCTGAACCATGTCGACGACGAGGCGAGCCCTCTCGCGATCGACCTGTCTTCGTCGCGGGTTCGCGATGCGCTCGGACTCATCGATGGTGCGCGCCAGGGCCAGCAGATCGGTGCGCTGCTCGGCTACCGGGTCGAACGTGCGCTGCGTGAGCATCGACCGCGCCTCGCTCGCTACATCCTTCCCTTCCGCCTCGCCGCACCCCTCGGGATCAGCGAGGATGTTCGCAGCGGCAACATCGCAGCTGAGGCGATCGCAGCTCGCGACGTGGTCGACGGCGTCAAGCTGCTCGAGAGGTGGAAGGCAGATGAGAGCGGTCTGTTCAAGGAGGCTGGAGTAGCGACCGATGACCGGGGCAGTGTCCGGACGGTGCTCGAGCGCCTCGATGACCGGCTCGATGCTGTTGCGGACGTGCTCGTCTCGGAATCGGTGTACCAATCTGTGGTTGGCAATCTGGATCGTGCGGGCGCCGCGACGGCTGCCCTCGATCGGCAGATGATGCCGCCCGAGCCAGACGTCGTACGGACGCCACGCACCGGTCAAGATCACGTCTACAGGCTGGCCGTGATCACCGACAGCGACAACCTCCCCGCGTCATGGGTCGATGCACCTACCGATGCGAGGGCAGCCGCCGAACCACGTCTCAACGCCTGGTCGGCTGCGATGCTCGGCGACCCGCACCGATTCAGGTTCGCTGCCGAAGTGCTCGACGCCGACGGTGCGGTCATCGAGATCCTCGAAGCCAGGTTGACGGACCTGGGGTTGTCTCCGCTTTCCGTGCTCGAATCGACAGGGATCGGCGGGTCCGGTGAGGCAACCGAACTCGAGGAGCGTCTCGCCGCCCACTTCTCCCGTATGGTCTCCGCGCCGGAGATCGCCTCCCAACTCGTGTTGCTCGACGGCGTTCTTCCCGGGTGGGCGCGATCGGCGGTATCGCTTTCAGCACTGCTCGCCCTATGCGGTTCCACGCGCAGGGTCGTTGCGGAAGGTCGTCCTCTCGAACCCGCAGACCTCGAGTTGCCGGAGCAGCCGACGCCACCGGTCGTGGATGCTGCCGAGCTCACGATGCGTGCCGACGCTGCGGTAGCCACAGCGCAACAAGCCCGCGACGATCTCTCCGATGCGCTCGGTGATGCCCCTCGCGATGCTGAGAAGCTTCGTCAGGGCCTCTCTCTCGCCTCCAACGCCGGTACAGCCGGAGCGATCCCTGTGGCGCTCGGATCAGGGGAGGACGACGTCGCTGCCCTCGTCGACCAGGCCACGCTCGCGGTCGCAGCCCTCAAACGCAGTCTTGAGGACGCCGCCTCTGCCGATGAGGGCACGGGAACGATCGCGAGCCAGGTCGCACGAATCAAGGCTGTCTTCGGGCAGGGCTTCCCCGTCGTCCCGGTGTTCACGCTCGGCGACAGTTCGGAAGTAGCTGCCTCCCTGGCAGACGTCGGCGCCATCACCGGCGGCGACAGACTCGCCGCAGCCAAGTGGCTACAGCGGATGGCCATCGTCCAGCAAGGAGCGGCAGCCCTTTCACAGGCTCTGGACTATGCCGAGATGAGTGGCGGCGACGTGGTAGCGACGGATCTCAGCGTCATCCAACTGCCGCATACCCCGGGGGCCGCGTGGTTTGCCACAGGAAGTCGAGATGGTGAAACCGGCTCTGCGGGCCGCGTCTCGATCGTCGCTCACGCACACACAGGTATGAGAGGGACGGGTGCGCTCGCCGGTGTCGTCATCGACGAATGGCGTGAGTTGGTGCCGAACACGATCGAGACGACAGGTGTGGCGTTCCATTACGACGCACCGGCGGCGAGAGCCCCGCAGGCTATCTTGCTTGCGGTTCCGCCTGATCCAGGCGAGAACACGTGGGACTTCGACACTCTCGCCGATACGGTTCGCGAGGCGCTTGACCTGGCGAAGATCCGAGCCGTCGACCCTCAACAGCTGTGGATGGCGGGACGCTTCCTGCCAGCGTTGTACGTTGCTCACAACGTGGCACAGGACACCGCGTCGATCAACTTCCACGCGATCCAAGCCCTCGAAGACCTCTTGGCCGTGGAGGACACGTAATGGCATCTGTGACGACATGGACAAGGTTGGAACCGCTTCCCCGCACCTCAGACCTGAGTGCCGCGCTCGAAGCACGCATAGCCGATCCGTTGTGGATGCTCGCACGCCAGTGGCAGACGCTCGAGTTCCAGGGTGAGGATGCCGGCTCGCCGATCGTTGCCCAACTCGAGGCAGAGCATGCGAGACTCAGCCGCTATCACGCAGGATCGCCGGGGCGGGGTGCGGCCGACAGGGCGGTCGACTACGACGGGATGCGTATGCCGCTGGAGGCCATGGTCGAGCGTGAGCCATCCGGCATCGGCGAGGTGGAGCGACTCCGTGCCGGGGCAGGCCTCCAGTTCCTCCGCCTCCTGACCGAGCACCGTGCGGTCAGACACCGCACCAAGTACGTGGACCTGTTCGCCTTTGCGCCGGGTGACTCGAACGACGGGAGCGACGCTGATGCGTTCCGGGCTGTTGCCGGAGGACGTGTACCGGACGGAGCTGCCTTGTACGCGAACCTCACAGCACAGCGCGGCAGCGAAGCTGAGTTGACGTCGCTGCCGACCGAGCCTGCTATCCCAAGCAACGACCACCCCAAGGTCCTCGCCGCAGCCAACGAGTGGATCGCCTGGTACGAGGCTCTCTTCATCGAACCAGACGATCGTCTTGCGTGGAACCCGCAGCGGATGGAGTACAGGTTCGCTGTCAGCGCCGACACGGGTAGCGGCAGGGTTGTGCTGCATGCCGACGAATACGCCGAGGGCAGGCTCGACTGGTGGGCCTTCACAGCCGACACCGGTCCGTCGCTCGGCGACCCGTCGGAACCCGCTCCGCCCGAGCGGATCGTTCGCACGGTCATCCCGACACCCGTTGCCTATGCGGGAATGCCTGCCGATCGCTTCTGGCAGTTCGAGGACGGACGTGTCAGTTTCGGCAGCCTCGACGCGGGTCCTGCGGACATCACCCGTCTCACACTCGTCGAGTTCGCTCTCGTGTACGGGAACGATTGGTTCGTTGCCCCGCTGGATCTCCCTGTCGGATCCCTGTGTTCCGTCGGCCCGTTCTCGGTTACCGATACGTTCGGAGTCACGACTCGTGTGAGTGCCGTGAGTGAGCCTGCACCCGGGCGGTGGTCGATGTTCTCGCTCTCGGCGCCCGACGGATCCAGCGCCGGACAGCGTTTCTTCCTCCCGCCGACGCTGCCGATGACTCTCGAAAGCGGCCCCATCGAGGAGGTGGCCCTCATGAGGGACGAGATGGCGAACATGGTTTGGGGTGTCGAGCGTATCGTCCAGGGAGTCAGCGGGGACCCGATCGATCGTCGGCAAGCGCAGGCGATTCCCACGCCGGGACTGCAGCAGGTCGACGGCGGCGTCGAGGACGTTGAGATCGTGTACCGGCTTGCTACGCCCGTTCCCGAGCACTGGATACCGTTCGTGCCGGTTGCTGCCAGGGGTGCAAGTGCCGGCCAGGGGGAGGTGCAGTTCGAACGACGATCGATCCGGAGGCACACACAACAGGGCGTGCGCCGGATCGAGCCCACCGGAGAGGTCCTGCTGCCTGGACGCGTGCTCAGGATCGAAGAGGAGGAGGTCCCGCGAGCGGGGATCCTCGTCACGCGTTCGTACCAGTACACGAGGTGGCTCGACGGCCGCGGCCATCTGTGGCTGGGTCGCCGGAAGCGGGTCGGCAGGGGAGAGGGCTCTAGCGGGCTGCGTTTCGACGTGCTCGAACCACCGGATTGATCCAGCCGAACCGTCTGCGTACTTCGGTTGACTACGGAGCGAGAGGTTCTGACGCACCGAAGCGTTCGGCAAGAAGTCCGTGCCGGAGACCGCGATCGCACACCGTCAACGAGTCTTGATCGAGTGTCTCCATCACGGTGCGCACGATGCAGACCCCGGCGAGGATGACGTCTGCCCGCTTGGGCTGGAGACCGACGATCCCGCTCCGCTCCGCTGCGCCCATCGAGCGGTACATGTCGATCTGCCGATCGACCTCGGCCAGCGTGAGGACCGTCCCCTGGATGACATCCGGGTCGTAGCTCATCATCGCGTGGCTCACAGCGGCGATGTTCGTGGTTGCGCCGCCCATCGCGACAAGCCGATCCGGTGCCTCACGACCGTGAATCCTCTCAAGATCACCAGCGATCGCAGCCATGGCGTCGGTGAATAGGTCATCGGGGACGACCTCATCGAGGTGGAATCGCTCTGTGTATCGGACCGCACCGACATCGACGCTGAATCGCTCGTCGACGGCGTTGTCGGTTCCGAAGGTGAACTGTGAACTGCCGCCGCCGGTGTCGAACACGACGAGCGAGCCTTCGCCGATGTCAAGGCTCTGTCCAACCGCGAGATAGGCCAGGCGACTCTCCTCGTCGCCGGAGATCACCTCAACGGTCACACCTGAGAGGGATCGGATCTGTTCGATGACGTCGTCCCGGTTCTGTGCGATGCGCAGCCCCGCGGTCCCGACGGCGGCGATCGCGAGTGCGTCGTGTTGTTTCGCTTCGTCCGCCATCGCCGCGATCGCAGTGGCGGTTCGCTCTATCGCGGAAGGTGTGATCTCACCGCTCGTGTCGAGGTCCTCTCCCAAACGGGTCAGTTCTGCACGGTCGACCATGGTCGTCCATGATCCAGCCTCATCGAGTTCGGCGAGATGGAACTTGACCGAGTTCGTTCCGACGTCGATCACCCCGTATCGGGAGGGGGTTCCTTCGATTGCCCCACGGAGACCCTTGATGTAGTTGATGTTCAGGTAGTCGCTGAGCCCGAGGGACGAGACACCGTCGACAACGGCGGCGGCGTCCTCGGACTCGACGGCGATCGTCCGGGTTCGGCGGCCGTTTGCCACGACATCGGTGGACTCCATCGAACAGCCGCCGACGACATACCGGGATCTGCGCTTGTGCACATCGACGACCTGCACATCGGGATGTCGCAAAGCGATCTCCTCTATGAACTGTGTCAACGTGTAACGGTCACGATGGAGGTCTGGAGGGGCGATGCCGAGGGCCTTGAACACTTCCTCCAGACCCGGGCGTGTGATCGGAAATGCTGTCTTCGTGACCGGCATCCACTGCTCGAGACCCGCGGCGTCCACCTCACGCAAGACCTTGATGTCCATGAGATCATCCCGGATCTTGACGTTGGATCCACCTGGGGACAGGAGATACACCTCGTCGCTGTCAAAGACGCCGGTATGGCTTATCTCCTCGAACGTGGCATGCTCATCGGGGAGGTTCGCGCCGAACGTTCTCCATTCCCATCTCGGGACGATCTCCGTCATTCGGTTCTCCGATCATGAGCGCCAGCATCCAGCTATGCGATTCGCAGTCTCCGCGGCAACGGGGTGCGTGGCGTTGCCTTCATCTGTCACGTTCGACGCTCTCCTTGTTGGCTGTCAGCAAGTGATCCTCACCCTTTGGACCGATAGGTTCGGTAGCCCTGCGCGTTGATCTCGCCCGCCGGTGTCGATTCCCAGACTAGTGGCACACATCGACGCGGGCCGGTCTCGACGCCGCAAGGTACCTCTCCGTCCGCTTCCGTGGCGGTTGACCGGCGGGTTGGACCATCGCCCACTATGGTTGCCATCATGGGGAAGTCGATTCTCGCAGCGGCGGTCAGACGCGTAGAGGACCCTCGCTTCATCACCGGCACCGGGATGTTCCTGCGCGATATCCAGGTTGGTGAGTGTTTGTGGATGGTGCCAATCCGATCGATCGTTCCCCATGGCGAGATCGGAGACGTCGACACTGACGCCGCTCTCGCAGCACCCGGCGTGGTGCGGGTGTACCTCGCCGGCGATCTCGATGTGGCGCCTATGCCGCTCGGTGCCCCTGGGCTGGAGGAGGGCACCCGGCGTCCGGTCATCGCTTCGGAACGTGTCCGGTATGTGGGTGACATCGTCGCGGTAGTCGTTGCCGACAGCGAGCAAGCAGCCAGGGACGCAGCGGAACTCGTTTGGGCGGACATCGAGCCTCTGCCGGCCGTATCGACGGCCGAGGCCGGCGCAGAGCCGGAAGCACCCCTCCTGTTCCCCGAGCTCGGCACCAACGTGATCTACGACAGGGGAGAGGACGTTGACGGCGTTCTCGCCGAAGCCGACGTCGTCGTCGATTTCAGCGTTGCGAACCAGCGTCTCGCCGCGGTCCCTCTCGAGACCAGCGGAGCTGTGGCGGAACCACGTGAAGATGGTGGGTTGGACATCTGGTTGGGCAGTCAATCGGCCCACGCCCACCGGCATGGCCTGGCAACGGTTCTCGGCGTCGAACCGTCGTTGATCCGCGTCAAGGTCCCTGACGTCGGCGGAGGGTTCGGGGCGAAGATCGCGCTGTATCCGGAGCAGGCGCTTTGCGGAGCGATCGCACTCGACCTCGGCCGTCCCGTGCGGTGGCATGAGACCCGGGCCGAGAACATGCAGGGGATGTCCCACGGCAGGGCACAGACGACCGAGGTGCGCGTCGGTGCGACCCGGAGCGGCGTGATCACCGGGATCTCGCTTCGGGTCACCCAGGATGCGGGCGCGTATCCACTGTTCGGCGCCTACCTGCCTGTCTTCTCGCGACGAATGGCGGTCGGGCCCTATCTGATCCCCAAGGTCGAGTTCCGGTGGCGTTCGGTGTTGACGAACACGACACCGGTGCACGCTTATCGCGGCGCAGGCCGGCCAGAGGCGACCATGGCCCTCGAACGGGCCATCGATCAGATTGCGCTCGAGCTCGGCCTCGACACGGCAGTTGTGCGTCGCCGGAACTTCATCCCGAGGGATGCGTTCCCCCATGTGACTGCCATCGGGGAGCGATACGACTCGGGGGACTACGAGGCGACTCTCGACCTTGCCCTTCAGATGGGTGAGTATCAGGATCTCCGGAAGGAGCAAGCGCGCCGGCGCGAGGCGGCTGGTCGGTTGCAACTCGGAATCGGCGTCAGCTCGTATGTGGAGATCACAGCCGGTGCAGGCCGCGAGGACTGGGGCGGTGTCGAGGTCGACCTCGATGGCACAGCCACCGTCTACTCGGCCGGGGTGTCGCATGGGCACGGCCATGAGACAACGTTCCCTCAGCTCGTGTCGGCACTGTTGAAGATCCCGATGGAGAAGATCAGCTTCGTCCAGGGTGACACTGACGCCATCCGTCACAGTGGCGGGACCATGGGATCGCGGTCCTTGCAGATCGCGGGCACGGCGGTCCACGGTGCCGGAGAGCAGGTTCTCCTCAAAGCGCGGGAGGTCGTTGCCCACCATGTCGAGGCGGCGGTCGAGGATGTCATCCAGTTCGAAGACGGGCGAATCGGCGTGGTGGGAGTTCCCACCTCTGCCATGACGCTCGGTGAGATCGCCGCCATCGCATCCGAGCCTTCGAACCTCCCTGACGGTGTGGAGCCCGGCTTGAGAGGGGAACAGATGTGGGAGCAAGAAGAAGCCACATTCCCGTTTGGCACCCATCTATCGATCGTGGAGGTGGACATAGAAACGGGTGCCGTTCGTATTCTCAAACATGTTGCCTGCGACGATGCGGGAACCATCCTCAATCGCACGATCGTCGACGGCCAGGTGCACGGTGGCGTCGCTCAAGGGATCGGGCAGGCCCTCTTTGAACAGGTCCGGTACGACGATGCCTATCCGATCACGGGGAACCTCACCAGCTATCTCATCGCAACCGCATCGTCGGTGCCATCGTTCGACGTGGACCACACCGAGACGGCCACACCCGAGAACCCCCTCGGAGCGAAGGGCATCGGTGAGGCCGGGACCATCGGATCCACTCCGGCCGTCGTCAACGCTGTCATCGACGCTCTCGCTCCGTTCGGGATCCGCCACCTCGACATGCCGCTGACGCCCTCCAGGGTCTGGACGGCGATCGAGTCAACACGCTGAAGCGTCTTGTCCTCTCTAGATCGCCCGGGGTCAGTCGCGGATCCGTTTGCTGTAGTCGACGAGCGTACGTTCGTACTCCTCGGCCATCAGAGGAGACGAGATCATGAAGTCTGCCGAAGCCCGGTTGGTGGCCATAGGGACGTTGTAGACGGTTGCGATGCGCAGCAGAGCTTTGACATCCACATCGTGGGGTTGGGGCTGCATCGGATCCCAGAAGAAGATCACGAGGTCGATTCCTCCTTCTGAGATCCTCGCTCCGATCTGCTGGTCACCGCCCAGGGGACCGCTCTTGAACCGCTCGACGTCGAGACCGAGTTCATCAGCGATCATCGACCCGGTCGTCCCTGTCCCGCACAGTTCGTGGCTGTCGATTTCATCCCGGTTGTAGCGAGCCCACTCGAGCAGGTCGGCCTTTCGGTGATCGTGAGCGATGAGCGCGATTCTCTTGCGGGCGCGCATCGCGACAGAAGCGGCTTGGTCAGTGCTGTCCATCATGGCCTCGTGTAGTCGATGGACGAATCGTACCGATGCTCGTCCCCGGTTGCACCCGGCTTCGGAGGCCGGCGTTGTATCCGGGCGATATCGGGACCTGGTCTTCACACCGCCGGAAGGCAAGAGCAAGGAAACTAACCGGCAGGTGGCACGTCTACGCTGGTCGCCATAGGTCACGAAAGGGGTTCCACATGGGTGTCAGGCCAGCGAAAGGGATGGCGACCGAGGCGATCCATGCCGGGGAGATCCACGACTCCTCAGGTGCCCACATCGCTCCGATCTACCAGAGCTCGACGTATGTCTTCGACGGCATGGAAGACGTCGAGGCGTGGGGCGATGGCACCAGCGACGCCTACATCTACGCGAGGGGCGGGAACCCTGCGAGAACGGCGCTTGCAAGCAAACTCGCCGCACTCGAATCATATGGGCTTGAAAGTGGCGCCGACGGCGTTGCCGCTGAGATCTTCGGCTCGGGCATGGCCGCGATCAGCGCGACGCTCATGGGGCTTGCCACGGCGGGAGACCATGTCATCGCCCAGAAGGTCCTGTACGGTTCTGCGGACCACTTGATCTCAGAAGTCCTTCCCGACTACGGCATCACGAACTCCCGCATTGCCGGGCTCGACGCAACATCGCTCGAACGGGAACTCGAAGCCAACCCATCCACGACGGTCGTGTACCTCGAGACACCTGCGAACCCGACAATGGCGATGGTCGACATCGCAGCAACCGCGGAGATCGCCCACGCCTACGGCGCGCGAGTTGTTGCGGACAACACCTTTGCCACTCCGGTGCTGCAACGGCCCCTCGAACACGGCGCAGACGTTGTGGTGCACAGTACGACCAAGTACATCAACGGCCACGGAACCGTCATCGGAGGCGCGGTTGTGAGCAACGATGCAGAGTTGATGGAGGAGCGGATCGCCTCGTTGATCCGCTTCATCGGCGGCGTTCCGAGTCCCTTCGATTGCTGGCTCACCAACCTCGGTCTCAAGACGCTGCCACTGCGCATGCGAGAGCACTCAGCGAGCGCCATGGCGGTTGCACGGTTCCTCGAACTCCACCCGGCGGTGCGAACAACGATGTACCCCGGTCTCGAGACGCACCCGCAGCACGAACTCGCCAGGCGCCAGATGGACGGGTACGGTGCCATGATCGCTTTCGACCTGGGAAGCTACGACGCAGCAACACGGTTCCTGGACCGCGTCGAACTTGCCACTCTTGCGGTCAGCCTTGGCAACATCGACACACTCGTCGAACACCCTGCCTCGATGACGCATCGGCTCGTCGATCCCGATGAGCGGGCTTCGTCAGGAATCACGG
>JBDLIR010000030.1:0-11283 GCA_039714815.1 Actinomycetota bacterium
AACGCCAGATCCGCCTGCTGCCAGGCCCCACGCCGTTCGACAGGCTTGCGATCGAGTCTCTCCGAGACGACCTCCTCGAACTGCGTCACGACATCGTCGCAGCCGTCCTCGAGGAAGCCGACGGTTCGATCGATGCGTACCTCGAGATCTATGACCGGGCGATGCCGAGACTCGAGCGCTGGTACATGTGGCTCGCACGCGAGGGCATCCTCGATGTGGCAGCTGCGGTCATCGCCGTCCGCCGCCTCCGCCAACTCCTGCTTGGTAATTAGGGCTTTGGCGCTCAGACAGACGATATTTCGTTTGTTCTAACGCCAGAGTCCGAAAGACCCGGAACAAAACGGAACGAACGTTCGTTTGTTATAGTGCGGGCTTCACCGAGGGAGTCGCATGGATAACCACTATGGAGAAGAACGGTTCACGGCAACGATCGCGGCCGATGACAAGGTCGAGCCACGAGACTGGATGCCGGACGGCTATCGGTCGACGTTGATCCGCCAGATGGCCCAGCACGCCCATTCCGAGGTGATCGGGATGCAGCCGGAGGCCAACTGGATCACCAGAGCGCCAACACTGATGCGCAAGATGATCCTGATCGCCAAGGTCCAGGACGAAGCCGGGCACGGTCTGTACCTGTACTCCGCAACGGAGACCCTCGGCGTGTCGCGCGATGAACTCCAGGACATGCTCCACACAGGCCGACAGAAGTACTCGTCGATCTTCAACTATCCGACGCTCAGCTGGGCGGACATGGGAGCGATCGGTTGGCTGGTCGACGGGGCGGCGATCGTGAACCAGATCGTGCTTCAGAGAACGTCCTACGGGCCGTACAGCCGTGCCATGGTGAAGATCTGCAAGGAAGAGAGCTTCCACGCCCGCCAGGGGTACTCGATCATGATGTCGCTGGCCCAGGGAACCGAGGAGCAGAAGGCCATGGCCCAGGACGCCCTCGACCGCTGGTGGTGGCCGTCGCTCATGATGTTCGGGCCGCACGACTCGGACTCGCCGCACACAGAACAGTCGATGGCGTGGAAGATCAAGCGGATCACGAACGACGACCTGCGCCAGATGTACATCGACCAGACCGTACCCCAGGCCCACTACCTGGGTCTGACGATCCCCGACCCCGATCTCTCCTTCGACGAAGAGACCGGACACTGGGGTATCGGTGAGATCGATTGGGACGAGTTCTGGGCGACGATCAAGGGCAACGGCAGGCTCAACAGAGAGCGGATCGCCCACAAGGTCAAGGCGTGGGAAGACGGACGATGGGTGCGCGAAGGCGCCATTGCCCACGCAAACAAACACGAAGCGTCGAGACAAGAGCGGCTGAGGAGAACATCATGAGTTACGAAGTACCTGTTGCCCCCGGTGAGAAGCCCCAGGAGGTTTCGTTTGGGGCCGCAACGGAGCACGGATTCCCGCTGTGGGAGGTGTTCGTGAGGGCAAAGAGAGGCCTGAGCCACACGCACGCTGGTTCGCTGCACGCCCCCGATGCTGAGACGGCTATCCAGAACGCACGCGACAGCTACACCCGCAGAGCCGAAGGACAGAGCGTCTGGGTCGTTCGATCGACAGAGATCGTCGCCTCAGACGATGCGGACTCGATGTTCTCCCCGTTCGAGGACAAGCCGTACAGGCATCCGACCTTCTACGACATCCCGGAAGAGGTTGGCCAACTGTGAACACCGTCACGACAGACAGCGCGGTATTGACGTATCTGATTCGTCACGCAGATGACAACGTCGTGCTCGGCCAGCGGCTGGCGGAGTACATCTCGTACGCCCCGGAACTCGAGGAGGACCTTGCGGTTGGCAACTTCGCCCTCGACCACATCGGCGTGGCAAACCATCTGTTCACCTATGCAGCGCAGGTTGAAGATGCAGACAGGGACGCTGACGGGTTTGCGATGCTCCGCTCCGAGAGGGAGTACACGAACCTGCTCCTCGTCGAGCAGCCTCACGAGGACTTCGCCGGGCTCATGGTGAGACAGCTCTTCTTCGACGCCTACCAGCTCTCCCTCTGGGAGGGCATGTCGTCGTCCACAGATCCAACGATCGCAGGTATTGCACAGCGGGCCAGAAAGGAAGCCACCTACCACCTGAGACACTCGTCCGGTTGGGTGGTGAGGTTGGGCGACGGAACGCCGGAGAGCCACGCGCGGATGCAGTCGGCCATTGACCGTCTCTGGAAATACACCGCAGAGATGTTCGAGCCAGATGGCGTCGACAGGGAGATGGCGGAGACGGGGATCGGCGTCGATCCCGCGTCGCTGGCGACCGGGTGGTACGACACCATCGACTCTGTGCTCGAAGAGGCGACGCTCGCCAGGCCTGCAGACACGTTCCAGACATCGGGCGGCCGAACCGGCATGCACACGGAGCATCTCGGGAAACTCCTCGCGGAGATGCAGTGGATGCAGCGGTCCCATCCGGGGTTGTCGTGGTGATCACCGACACACGGACGGCTGCCGATGCCCGTGCCATGCTCGAACGGGTGGTCGACCCGGACCTGCCCTTCCTGTCCATCGAGGACATGGCGATCCTCCGTGACGTCGTCGTGTCCTGCGATGGGACGGCGACCGTGACGATCACGCCCACGTACTCCGGGTGTCCCGCGATGGACGTGATCGTGTCCGACATAGAGTCGGTGCTCACCAACGGCGGGTTCGCCGCGGTCGAGGTCGAGGTTGTCCACTCGCCGGCGTGGACCACAGAGTGGATGTCGCAAGAGGCGAAACAGAAGCTGGCTGCGAACCGGATCGCACCGCCCGGGCCGCTCGGCGTCGTAGCTGAGATCCTGTGTCCCGTGTGCTCGTCAGATTCGATCGCCACGGTGTCCGAGTTCGGTTCGACGGCATGCAAATCCCTGATGGTGTGCACCCGGTGCGGTGAACCATTCGACTATTTCAAGGCGATCTGATCATGGCAGTTGAATTCCACACACTCACCGTTGCGCGCGTCGAACCCGTCACGGACAACTCGGTCGCCGTGACGTTCGATGTCCCTGAGGGCGACCTTCAGACGTTCGCTCACGAGGCAGGCCAGCACGTGATCGTCAAAGCCACGATCGACGGTGAGAGCGTTCGCCGCTCTTACTCGATCTGCTCGCCGGTCGGGAGTTCGGAGCTGACGATCGGGATCCGCCATCTCGACGGCGGCGTCTTCTCCAGCTATGCGAACTCTGTTCTCTCCGCGGGAGATGCGATCGAGGTCACGCCCCCGACGGGCGACTTCACCATCGCCACCGATTCGCAGAACAAGAACCACTACATCGCGATCGCTGCGGGAAGCGGCATCACGCCTGTTCTGTCGATGATCTCGTCGGTGCTCGCTGTCGAACCCGCGAGCCGGTTCACGCTCATCTATGGGAACCGCGACGGCCGGTCCATCATGTTCCTCGACGAACTCGACGCGCTGAAGAACCGGTATCCGGACAGGTTCGTCATGTTCCACATCCTGTCGAGGGAGTCGCATGCGATCGAACTGTTCGAGGGAAGGATCGACGAGGAGAAGTTGATCCGGTTGTTCAGCACGGTCGTAGATGCGGGGACGGCAACGGACTGGTACCTGTGCGGGCCCTCAGGCATCGTGCGTGCGGCCCGCTCTGTGCTCACGGCAGGCGGCGTACCAGAGAGCAACATCCACGATGAGCTGTTCTTCGCCGGTGACGACACGTCGTTCGTACCCGTTTCCGATGACGAGGTCGGCTCTGAGGTCAAGTTCACCTTGAACGGCCGCACATCGACCATCATCGTGGATCCGACAGGTGCACCCATCCTCGACCACGCACTCGCCGTGCGCCCGGACACGCCCTTCTCATGCCGCAGCGGTGCTTGCGCATCCTGTCGAGCGACGGTGACCGATGGCAAGGTCGTCATGGACAAGAACTGGTCGCTCAACCAGGAAGAGGTCGATGCGGGCCAGATACTCACATGTCAGTCGCACCCCGTCAGCGAGGTTGTCGAACTGACGTACGACGCATGAGCAGGTTGAGCAGAGACGACATCGTCGCCGGAGCCGGCAGGCGGTTCGCCCTCTACGGGTACCACGGAACCTCGATGCGCGATCTCGGAGACGACCTCGGCATCCTTGGATCGTCGATCTATGCACACATCGGCGGGAAGCAGGAGCTGCTCGTAGCCGTGGTTGAGCGTGGCGCAGCCTTCTTCGAGGCATCGGCGACGCGAGCGCTTGAAAGTGCCACGCAACCGCTCGAGATCCTGCGATTGCTGATCGAGGGCCACATCGACGTGCTGGTCGACCACCGCAGCGAAGCTCGTACGTATCTCACGGAGTCGTTCTTCCTCGACGAGGCGGAGAGAACGAAGATCATCGCCGCACGCGACGCATACGAGCAGGTGTTCGTCGACACGATCGAAGCAGCCAGGAACTCGGGCGAGGCACGAGCTGACCTCGACCCGAAGCTCGCCGCGATCTATGTGCTGTCGATACTCAACGCCATCGAACGGTGGTATGACGGGCGCGGCAGAGTGTCGCGCACGGCTCTCGGCGCAGATGTCACATCCTTCGTGTGCCAGGGAGTATGCGGAGACAGCCAGCAGCTGACAACCGACGGCTGACGGCTTCCTTCGTATTACGTAGTACGTACTACGTAATACGAAGAGACGCGGATTGCGGAAAGCGGATTGCGGATTGCGGACAGCGAATGGCTCTGTTCGGTCCGGAATGGTCGAGTGCCGTCACGCGTTGACCGTTGCAACACGGGAGGTCAAGCCATGGAAGCCTACGACTACGCATCGCTCCTGCTGCGCCTCGCAGTCGGAGGGATCATGCTCGCGCACGGCATCAAGCATGCCAGGGGGAGAGAGAAGACTTCCCGGTGGTTTGGTTCGATCGGCTTCAAGTCTCCAACCCTCCAATGGTTCGCCTCGACCGCGACTGAGATCGGTGTGGGTGTCCTCCTGATAGCGGGGTTCTTGACCGCAGCTGCTGCCGCTGGCGTCATCGGAGTCATGACCGTTGCGTTCTTCTCGGTGCACAGATCCGTCGGCTTCTGGGTCACTGCCCGGCCCGATGAAGGCTGGGAGTACGTCATGCTGATCGCCGTCACCTCCGCAGCGATCGCCATCGGCGGCCCCGGCGAGATCTCGATCGACGGCGTCCTTGGCATCGCTACCGATTTCAACGGCTGGATCGGGGCCGGCGCCGCCCTCGCAGGTGTACTCGTCGCACTGCTGCAACTGGCAACGTTCTTCCGACCCCCAAAGAACTGAGGAGGAGAGCGTAAATCGTAAATCGTAAGTCGGAACGCTTCTTTCCCTTCCTCACGGAGTGGGGGAGGTGGCCGAGCGCAGCGAGGTCGGAGGGGGAGACCACGATGATCCACTGCGCCTGTGTGCGAGCTGAGTGGCACGACTTGGTTTCCCCCTCTGTCTCGTTCCTCGACATCTCCCCCGTCCAAAGAGCCGGGGGAGAGAAGCGGAATTCGGAAAGCGGTGAGCGGTAAGTCGGAATTCGGTAAGCGGAAAGCGGAACAACGGGAGGACGCATGACGAAACGCTCGAAGGAGATCCACGGTCTGACGATGGCCTACGAGGAGGTAGGCGAGGGCGACCCCGTCGTGTTCCTCCATGGAAACCCAACATCGTCCCATCTGTGGCGCAACATCATCCCCTACCTGTCAGATGTGTACCGGTGCATCGCACCCGATCTCATCGGGATGGGCGACTCAGACAAGTTGCCAACCAGCGGCCCCGACAGCTACACGTTCGTCGAGCATCGCGAGTACCTCGACGGTTTGCTCGACGCTCTCGACGTCGGCGACAGGGTCACGCTGGTCGTCCACGATTGGGGATCAGGGCTCGGCTTCGACTGGGCCAATCGCCACCGCGACCGCGTGCTGGGTATCGCCTACATGGAAGCCATCGTGCAACCTGCATCGTGGGACGACTGGCCTCAAGCCGCAAGATCGATGTTCCAGGGGTTGAGGTCGGAAGCAGGAGAGGCCATGGTTCTCGACAGGAACCTGTTCGTCGAGCGCATCCTGCCGGCCTCGATCCTCCGCGACCTGACAGAAGACGAGATGGCTGTCTACCGCTCCCCGTATGCCGAACCCGGTGAATCGAGGCGACCGACGCTCACATGGCCGCGCCAGATCCCCATCGGTGGCGAACCCGCCGATGTCCATGAGATCGTCGCGTCCTATGCATCCTGGATGGCGGCCAACGACTTGCCAAAGTTGTTCATCAACGCCGATCCGGGGAGCATCCTCGCCGGACGCCCGAGAGAGTTCTGCCGGACCTGGAAGAACCAGACGGAGGTGACCGTGCCCGGCATCCACTTCATCCAGGAGGACTCTCCCGATGAGATCGGCGACGCCATAGCAACCTGGCGCGCGTCCATAGGTTGAGCGACGGAATCTGTCGTCTGAGATCTTGCCGTTGGCTGTTGGCTGTGGGCTGATGATTGATGATCCAATTACTCTCTTCCTCATGAATCTTCCCTCCCTCATCGAGAACCCGTTGCAGGCGGCGATGCTCGACGTGGATTTCTACAACAGGGCTGAGGTCGACACCTCGCTCAACGCATCAGCGGCGATCGTCGTCGTTGTTGCGAACGGCCTTGCAGGATTCGGATCTACCGTCGCCGCCGAGTCCACGGCGGCCGGAGATATCGGTATCGCTGTGGCCCTGGGGGTTCTCAGCGGCGTCGCGGGCTGGCTCGTGTGGTCCTGGGTAGCGAACCTCGTCGGCACCCGGCTCTTCGGAGGCACCTCAGATTTCGGCCAGATGCGCAGGGTCATCGGGTTTGCGTATGCGCCTCTTGTGATCGGCGTCGTCCCGTGGCTCGGGTTCATCGGTGCAGCGTGGGTGCTCCTTGCGGCGGTCATCGCGATCAGGGAGGGCATGGACTTCTCCACGAAGCGATCGGTGGCCACGATGGTCACTGGTTGGGGAGCCTGGCTACTCGCAACGGTCGCGATCAACGTCGTCCTCGATTGGGACATGCGAGCGAGTTGGCCCTTCTGAGAGCCAACAAGGCCGCTGAGGGCTGAGAGCCAACAGGATGGCTGATGGCTGATGGCTGATGGCTGATGGCTGATGGCTATCTCACGCTGTGACGTCTCCGCGGCGGACGGTCTTCCAATCTTGGCGCCAGCTCTTGTTGAACCTCCAGAAGAGCCCCGTTACGACACCGATCAGGATCGGAGGGAGCAACGTCAGCGCACGGAACAGCAGCACACCCGCTGATATCAGGCTCGTATCGACAGGAATCGAAGGATTCGTCGTTTGCCATCCGAGTGTGAGCAAGCCGATCCAACCCAGGTCGACGAGCCCAAGACCGCCGGGGCTGACAGGGATCATCACGATGAATCGCCCGAGTGTGAACGCGAGGACAACCCATGGGATGGAGATGAGGTCCGGCGTCACGCCCACGGCGTAGATGCTGGCGGCGAAAATCGCCGTCATCGCCACATGGTTCCAGATCGTCGCGAAGCTGAGTCGCCAGGCACTCGTGGAGATCGTCTCGTGGAGATCGTCTCGGAACTGAATCACGATGCCCGTGACGTCCGGTTTGTCCTTGTGGATCTTGGCGTACACCCGGTCGGCGAGTCGGTCGAGCCAACCGGCGAAACTGGCTGCCGCGCCCTCGTTGCCCGTCAGCCGGATGAGTAGGACCAGTGCCACGGCAACGAAGATGACCCCTCCGATCGATACCAGCCACATCCACCCGAGCGCCTCACCTATGGCGGCTACGCCCAATACTGCGAGTACAGGCAGGGCGATCCTCGCGAGCCAGTCCCAAACACCGGCTGCCAGCAAGCCCGCGGAGATGGCGTGTGGCGTGATCCCCCACGACATGTACATGGCGTAGTTGAGAGGAAGCGCAATGGCGCCGCCAGACGGGATCGCGTTGGTCACCGCAGTTCCCGTCATGTGGTTTGCGAAAGCCTCACGGAAGCGGAGCGTGCTGATCACCTGCATCAGCACGATCGGGTAGGCGATCAGGAATGCAAGTGCGAGAGCCGCGAGCACCAGCCACGTCGTCGTCGAGATGTCCCCGACGAATTCGAGGATCTCCCTGTAATCGGCGAGTTGCGGAATAACGAAGCCGAACACGGCAACGAGCACAGCCACCGTGAGGGCGAAGGACAGCGCCTGCTGCCACCAGGGGCGCTTCTTGCGATGGGGTACTTGGGCTTCGAGATCGAGGTCTTCGGGCATGAGTCGAGGGTACCTTGTGCTCGGCTCCGACCTATGCCTTGTGGGGCGCAGTCAGCTGCTCGCTGACCTCCCAAAGCCTTCGCGCCTGGCTTTCGCTTCGTGCATAGCGGGTCGACTTCGATGCTTTGCGGTTCTCGAAGTAGATTCCTGCTGAGAGGTCCAGTGTCGGCTCGGTGGCAAGCCACACGATCGTGTCCGCACCTTCGTCGGGCGATCCCATCCATCGACCGCCGAACATCGTGGCAATGCGAACCATGAGCGATGTTCCGCTTCCGAGACCGGTCTTGACGACACCGGGGTGCACCGCAGCTGCCGTGACACCATCGTTTCCGTATCGTGCGTTCAGTTCGGCTGCATGGAGGATGCTCGCCAGTTTCGAGTGTCCATAGACCTCCATGAATTTGTAGCGCCGGTCGCTGAACCCGAGATCGTCGAAGAGGATCCCTTCCTTGGCATAGGTGTGGGCAACGGACGACGTGTTGATCACACGCGACGGAGCAGATGAGATCAGGAGGTCTGTCAACAGGTTGGTGAAAAGGAACGGGCCGAGGTGGTTCGTCGCGAACGTTGTCTCGTGTCCGTCGATCGTGGTCGTTCGCTTGCCGAAGACGGCCCCGGCGTTGTTGATCAGGACGGCAAGGTCGTCATTGGTATCGCCGTACCGTTGTGCAGCGCTTCGCACTGAGCCGAGATCAGCGAAGTCGACGGCGAGTATCGCTACCTCCGCCCCGGTCTCGGAAGCGATCTCGCCCGCTACCGCACGACCCTTGTCCTCGTCTCTTGAGGTGATCGTCAGCCGCGCACCCGTCGCGGCGAGGCGCATCGCTGCCGCCTTGCCAATACCCGATGTCGCCCCGGTGACGACCACCGAGCGATCTTTGAGATTCCATGCCACGGCGGGAGCGTACCGCCGGCTGGCGGCCGATGCGCCGAGTCTCAGAAGGTTCTCATGATGCTTTCACCCACGACTTACAGATGTACCGTACGATTCGCCCGATGGAAGCCGCACCGCCAACGATCCTCGTCGTAGAGGATGACCCATCGGTCAGGGAGGCACTCGAGCGCGCGCTCGGGTTCGAGGGATACGACGTCGACACCGCCCGCGACGGCGGGGTCGCGCTTTCGATGATGCGGGACATGGCGCCCGACCTTGTCGTGCTCGATGTGATGATGCCTTTCGTCGACGGGATCGAGGTGTGTCGGAGGGTCAGAGCCAAGGGTGACCGCGTGCCGATACTGATGCTCACCGCGAAGACCGCCGTGGGGGATCGGGTTGAGGGACTGGATGCGGGAGCGGACGACTACGTCACCAAACCGTTCGCTCTCGATGAACTCCTCGCCCGGATCAGGGCCCTGCTGCGACGGTCCACGGGGGACGTCAGTGATGTGATCCGCTACCGGGACCTCGAGATCGATCCGAAGGCGAGGATGGCGGCGCGCGATGGGCGACCGCTTGACCTCACCAAGACAGAGTTCGACCTTCTGATGCTGCTCTCGCGAGCCCCCGGCGTGGTGATCGACAGGGACACGATCTACGAAGAGATCTGGGGAATCGACTTCATCACCTCATCGAATTCGCTGGATGTGTACATCGGGTATCTGCGCCGTAAGACCGAGAGCGCAGGCGAATCGCGCTTGATCCACACGGTGCGCGGCGTGGGGTACGTGCTGCGCGACGAATCGTGACGATCCGTCGCAGGATCGCTCTCGTCTCGGCCGCCGCTGTCGCGGTAACGGTCGTAGTCGTGTCTATCGGATCGTTCATCGGAGCACGCCGCCAGATCATGGATGCAATCGATCAGAGCCTGTACGCCAGGGCCGAGATCATCGAGGCCGTTCCCGTCGGCTTCATCCCGCCTGGCTTCAGCGACCTGGCATCCGGCGGGGGCGGGAACGTGCGACCGGGAAGGGGAGATTTCGACTCGACGTTCTATCAGGTCATTCTGCGCGATGGCACAACGGTCAACGCAGGTGTTGAGGGGATCGTGCTTCCCGCGCCGACCACTGGCGACATCGACCGGTCCGAGCCGACACTGCGAACCATCCGCGTCGAGGATCTTTCGCTGCGTGTGGTCACGGTCTACCACAGACAGGCGGATGCGGTTGTCCAACTCGCCAGACCTCTTACGGAAGCCCGCGAGACTTTGGCCGGGTTTGCGGCGATCCTCGCCGTTGGCGGCGTGCTCGGCGTCGCCATCGCCGGAGGTCTGGGTCTTCTCGTGGCGAGGAGCGCGCTCAAACCGATCGATGAGCTCAGAGGGTCGATCTCAGACATCGCTGTCTCAAGGTCCGTCACCGACAGACTCGACGTCACCGGCAGCGATGAGATCGCCGAACTCGCGGTTGCCTTCAACGAACTGCTCGCAGAGATCGAAGCATCGAAGGTCGATCAGGTGAGGCTTGTCCGTGATGCGGGCCATGAGTTGCGTACCCCGCTGACAGCCCTGCGCACGAACCTCGAGGTCCTTCAGCGCCACGACGTGCCTGCCGATGAGCGTGCGGCGATGATCGATGCCGCGCACTTCGAGGTTGCAGAGTTGAGTTCGCTCGTCGCCGAGGTCGTCGATCTCGCAACGGACCGCTACGAGGAGGAGAGCGCCACCGACGTGCGGTTGGGAGATGTCGTGGCTGAGATCGCTGAGCGAGCGAAACGGCGCAACGACCGTGAAGCGGTGGTCGAAGACGATGGATCGATCGTGCACGTGAAGAGAGATGCGATCGAGCGAGCGATCAACAACATCGTTGTGAACGCAGACAAGTGGACGCCTGCCGGAGAGCCGATCGTGGTGAGGATCGAATCGGGCGGTGTGACCGTCACGGATTCCGGGCCGGGTTTCGACGCAGCAGACGTCGACCATGTCTTCGAGCGTTTCTACCGGTCCTCTGAGGCTCGATCCATGCCGGGTTCGGGTCTGGGGCTCTCGATCGTTGCACAGATCGTCGAAGACCACGGCGGAACCGTCTTCGCTCGGAACCGCGCGAACGGAACAGGTGCCGTGGTTGGATTCAAGCTGCCATAGGGCGCTGTCCGCTCTCCGCTCTCCGCTTTCCGCACGATTCCTGCGCTCTTCGCTGTCGGCTGTCGGCTGTTGGCT